>JBKBVA010000114.1:0-7902 GCA_046289665.1 Allosphingosinicella sp. | reverse complement strand
CTGCGCGTCGGGATCGGGGCTCGTCGCGGCGAACAGCTTGCGCAGCTCGGCACTGTTGGCCACCGCGTTGTCGAGCTTGCTGCCGCGCACCTGGATCGTGCCATCGGTCTACACGTCGAGGCCGATCTCGGCCAGGGCGCGGGCAAGACGCTGACCCTGCTGCGCGCCTATGTGGGCCATCCTGCGCGCTACCAGGTCGCCGGCGACCTCGCCCGCTCGGCCGGCGCGAAAATCTATTGCACCGACGCGCTTCCGGGCCAGGAGGAGCGCGTCCGCTGCTTCGAGGATCGCGACCGCGACGGGCGCTTCGAAGGCCGCCTGTTCGGCACCGCCGAAACCGCCGGACGTGCGTCGGACCTCTCGATCGTCGGCAGCGCCGAGCCGCTGCCCGCCCCGGTCCCCTATACGGGCGGGCTCGAAGCCGATCCGGTCGAGGCCGCGTTCACCAATTGCGCCCGCGACCACGACCGGCCGCGCTTCCGCTTCCAGGTCGTGGAGAAGACGCCGCCGCCCAGGATCGACATCGCCAACCTGCTCGCCAGCCTCGGCAGCGACGGCAAGGGGGAGCTGACCGGCGCCCAGGCCGCGCAGCTGGCGGCGAGCCTCGACATGTCCAGCCGCGGCTGGAGCACATGCCACTCGGCCGAGCGGGTGCGGGACGAGGAGCCGCTCCACCCCGGCAAGCGCGGCAAGGGCGTGGCGGTGGCGCGGCTCTCGGAGCTGGTCGTCGAGGTCGGTCCCAAGGATGCGGGCGCGCCGGTGAGGCTGCTCGGCCTGCGCGAGCCGGAGCGGCTCTACCGCCTCCACGGCAACAGCGTGGTTCCGCTCAGCGGCTCGCAGACGGCCAAGCAGAAGGCGCTGGCGCTGCGCCAGAAGTTCGACCGGCCGGTGCTGGTCGGGAAAGGGCGGCCGGAGGTGGACGAAGGCGTCCACGGCGTCGGCGACGTGATCCTCACCGTCGGCTTCCGCCACGGCTATATGGGCGTTCTGACCCGCGACACGACGATCCGCACCTTGCTGTCGAGCCGGTCGCTGCCGGCGGGAACGGTGCTCTACGGGCTGCCCATGTCGACCACGACGGTGATGACCCGCAACGGCATCCCGATGGGGCCGACCTTCCCGGTCGGCATGCCCGAGGAGGACGGGGTGCGGCTGACCTGGTGCGTTCCCGTCCAGGACGAGACGAAGTGGACGGCGACCTGCCTTCCGACCCAGGCGGACAGCTACACCATCCTCAAGGGGCAGCGGCCGGCTTTCGAGGTGCGGAGCCTGAGCTACGACGCCAACACCAGCTCCAACGACGGCCCGGTGCCGGTGGAGGTGAAGGACGCCGATCTCGGCAAGCCGCTCGCCTACCGCTTCCGGATCAAGCAGATCGACGATGCGATGCTGATGCTCGAGCAGGAGACGCTGTTCGGCGACGAGGTGGTCAACACCGCGCTCCACCGCGTCCCCCGCGCCAAGGGCGCGCTCGGCGGCCTGATCATCAGCGGCGGCGCGGTGAGCTTCGCGCCGGTCGAGGGCGCGGGCGACAAGGTGGCGGTGCGCCACGAGGTCGGCTTCCACGCCGATGCCGATGTCAGCGTCGATACCGCCTTGCTGTCGCCCGAGGCGCTGGCCAAGGGCCGCGCGGCGCAGGCGGCGGGCGGCGGCGAGCCGGCCGCCGAGGCGAAGGCGCCGGCCGCCCTCGACTAACGCGCCGCCGGAACCACCGTGTAGCTGTAGGGGACGTAGAGGAAGACCTCGGTGAGGCTGGCCCGCGTCCATTCGACCGGCCGGTCGAGCCCTTTGGCTTCGACGGCGTAAGCGGGGCCGAGCTTTGCCGCGGTGTCGCGGGCGTCGGCGGCGACGAGCTCGACGATGCGGCCGCGATACTGGTCGGGCGCCACCACCGACAGCGTCAGATCGCCCACCGCCCGCATCTCGGCGCGGCCGACCGTGGGCACCGCCTTGATGAAGGCGTCGATCCGCTCGAGCGCCGTCCTGGCGTCGGCGCCGCCGAGCGGCGTCTTGACGAGGAAGGTCACGCGGTCCGTGTCGGGCCGGCCGTCGCTGGACAAAGCGAGGTTGCGGTAGTTGGCGAGGGTGAGCGGCTCGACGATCATCTCCCCGGTGGCGAGCTGCACGCCGCCGCTGCGGCCGGCGAGCGCGATCGCGCCGCGGATCATCTCGTAGATTTCGGCGCGGCGCTTCGCCTGGTCGCGCGTGTCGCCGACGATGCTGACCTGCTGCACGGCGAAATCGCCGGTGCGGCGCAGGCCGATCGCCGGGATCCGGTCGTCATAATCGTCGGCGTCGCGGCGCATGCCGGTGACGATGATCTCGCCGCTGATTTCCTGGGCCGCCGCCGGAACGGCGGAGAGCGCGAGCAAAGCCAGGCAGATGAAGTGCCGCATCCTTGTCCCCCCTGTTGCGGGGCGAAGCGTCCGCTTGCGCGCGGCGCCTGTCAAGGGATGGCGGCGGGGGCCGGCGGGGGGACCTTCCAGCGGCCGGAATTGCGATATTCCTCGCGGATCGTGGAGGGCGGCAGGGAATCGTCGGCCGCGGACTCGGGCGCGGCCGCCGGGGCGGCAGGCGCGGCAAGGACCGGCACGGCATAAGCGAGCGGCTGGGCCGGCGCGTGGGTCACGGTCTGCGGCAGCGCCACCGGCGCGACCGGCAGGCGGACGGCCATGACGGCGCCCGGGGCCGGCTCGCGGCCGGCATAGCCTTTCGCGAACACCGCCGGCGTGCCCCAGGCGCCTTCCATCCGGTAGAAATTGTGGGCGCCGACGACCGCGTTCTTGACCAGCTTCCACGCCCAGAACGGCACGACCTGATGGGTGTGGTAGTGGGTGGCGTGGCCGACCGGGGCGTAGACCGATCCGGCAAGCGCGGCGGCGGCGATGCGGCGGGCCTGCGCCCAGCCGGCGCCGGACGGCGCGACGGCGAGCGAGCCGTCGCAGGTGAAGGTGAACTGGCAGCCGCCGCCGGCGCGCAGCGGCCCCTGATAGACGACGCCGCAGACGCTGGACGGGTAGGAGGGATGACGGACGCGGTTGAGCACGACCTGCGCCACCGCCCTCTGGCCGTCCTCGCTCTCCGAGCGCGCTTCGTAATAGACGGCCTCGGCGAGGCATTGCAGCGCGCGCTGCTGGTCGAGCGGGGAGCGGGCGCGGAACACGACCGAGGCCGCGCGCGGGTTGGGCGCGGTCGACACCGGGATGGAGGCGTTCACCGCCGCCTCGCTCCCCGCCGGAGCCGGGGCCGGCGCGGCGGCTTCCGCCTCGGCCAGCGCCTCGGGCGGCAGCGGCGCTTCGGCGACGATGTCGCGGGTCGTGGTCTCGGTCGCCTGCCGGTCCGGCGCGGGGCTCTCGGGTGCCGAAGCGGCGCGCAGCGGGACGCAGGAGGCGCTCAGCAGCAGCATCGAGGCGCAGGCGATCTCGCGTCCCCGCCAGCGGCCGAGATCGGCGATCGCATCGATTGTCAGAGCCTTGAGCACCTTCGAGCCAGCCTTTTCGTCCGCGTCACCGGTCCCCCTGGCTCCAACTAGCTAATTTTATGCTCCCCCGGCTTCCCCCCATTTCCCGCTGTCCCGCTGCGGGACGCCGCCGCGCCGCCGGTTAATCGCCTGCGCATGCAGCTTTTTTCGGATCGTAACGGGAGCGGGATCGTTCTTCGGCGAAGGTGAACAAGCTTGAGTGGTGTAATGCGTAAATTGGTGGCGTGCGTTTCCCTGGCCGCGATGATGGTCGCCGGCTGCGATTTCGTGAGCGGCGGCTCCGGCGAGAGCGTCGAAGTCTCCCCCGACAAGGTGAGCCCGGCGGACCTGCAGGCGGCGGTCTCGGACGAGCGCGTGAAGCGCTTCTACGCGGCGCGGGACTGGGCGCCGGTGTGGGACGACCGGCGGGCCGGCGACCTCACCGCTTCGTTCCGGGAGGCGGTGCGGCACGGACTCAATCCCGACACCTTCCTCGAAGGCACCGGCAAGGAGGCGAGTCCGGCCGCGCGCGAGGCGGCGCTGACGCTGTCGGCGATCGAATATGCCGAGGCGCTTTCCTCGGGCGTGGTCGATCCGCGCAAGGTCTGGGAGGTCTATACCGTCCCGATGAACAAGGTGGACGTGCTCGCCGGCCTCGCCGGGGCCGCCGAAGCGGGCAACGTCCGCGGATGGCTTGCCGGGCTGGCGCCCGCCGACGCCGAATATCGCGCGCTGTCGGACGCCTACATGCGCTACAGGCAGCAGGCGGGACAGGAGCAGAACCAGCCGATCCAGCCGGGCGAGGGGATCGAGCAGGGCGACAGCGACCCGCGCGTGCCCCAGATCGCCGAGGCGCTGCGCCGCAACGGCTACCTGCAGCCGGAGCAGCCGCAAGGCGAGGGCGCCGCCGACGGCAATGCGCAGGCGGAGGCGAAGCAGGGGCAGGCGAATCAGGGGCAGGCGAAGCAGGGGCAGGCCTCGACCCGCTACACCGCCGAAATGGCCGCGGCGGTGAAGAAGGTGCAGGAGGATTACGGCATCAAGCCGGACGGCATCGTCGGCAATTCGACGCTGGAGGCGCTCAACACCGGCGCCAAGGAACGCGCCCGGATTCTCGCGGTGAACCTCGAGCGGCGGCGCTGGCTGGAGCGCCAGCCCTCGGCGACCCGCATCGACGTCAACACCGCCGCGGCGCATCTCGATTATTATCGCGACGGCAACCACCGCGACAAAAGGCGGGTGGTGGTCGGACAGCCCGGCTGGGAGACCCCGCAGCTCGGCTCGCCGATGTTCCGCCTCGTGGCGAACCCGCCCTGGACGGTGCCCAAGTCGATCGCCGAGGAGGAGATCCTGCCCAAGGGCGCGGCCTATATGCGCAGCCAGAACATGACGATGAAGGACGGCTGGATCGTCCAGGCGCCGGGGCCGAAGGCGGCGCTCGGCCAGGTCAAGTTCGACATGCAGAACGACCACGCAATCTATCTCCACGACACGCCCGCCAAGGCGCTGTTCGCCAGCACCGACCGCCACGCCAGCCACGGCTGCAGCCGGGTGGAAGGCGCAATCGAGTTCGCGCGGATGCTGGCGCAGGACGACGGCAAGCTCGCCGAGTTCGAGAAGGCGCTGGCCACCGGCGAAGAGACGCCCGTCCAGCTCGCCGACAAGATTCCGGTGCGGCTGCTCTACCACAGCGCCTATCTCGACGGCGGAAAGGTCGTCTTCCGCACCGATCCCTATGGCTGGGACGACAAGCTCGCCCAGGCGCTCGGCTTCGGCGTCTCGGTCCGGCCGAAGGTCGAGACGAAGCACATCCAGGACATCGGCCCCTGAGGCTGCGCGCGGGAAAAATCTCGAACGCCGCCCGGCGGGACGGGATCAATCGTTAACCCCGGTCCGCTAGGATGCTCTTTTCTCCCGCCCCTGTGCGGCGGCAGTGTGGAGGGCTTTGCGCGATGCGGGCCAGGATTGCGGATCTCGCGCCGGTCGACGACCGGTCCGCCCGCCGGCGGCTGGTGAATTTCGGCGCCCGCGTGCGGGAGGCGAACGCCCGCGGCCTCGACGTGACGGTGATCGATCTCTCGCCCGGCGGGTGCAAGGTCACGCCGCCGCATCATCTGGAGGTGGGGCGGGTCTTCTGGCTGAAGCTCTCCGACCTCGAAGCCCGCCACTGCGAGGTGATCTGGATCGACGGAAAGAATGCCGGCTGCGAATTCTCGCAGCCGCTCTCCGTCCGCGAGATGGAGAGCGTCTGCGCGCCCTCCCGGCAGGTCGTCAGGTCGGACCGGAGAGGCAGCTTCGGCCGCTGCGGGTAGAGCCCCGCTCAGCTATTCTGGTGCTTGCGCTCGCTGGTGCGGCTCGGCTCGGCATCGACCTTCTTCTCGCCCTGGATCGCCTCGCCGGAGACCCCTTTCTCGCGCTCATGGTCCTTGAGGGTGGAGTTGCCGGTGTTGTTGCTGCTTTTGCCGCCGCCGCTGTTGTCGCGCATCACGAATCTCCTTTGGTGTCGGCGACTCAACGCGGGCGCGGCGCGGATGCTTCCTCGGCCCGTCGCGGCGCTGCCTGCGCCCGTCGATCCGCCGTTCGCCGACGCGGCGCGGCGGTTTGTCGACGGCTCTTGCCATTCGCAGAACGGTTCCGTGCCCCCGTCGAAGCGGCCGCGCGAGACGAAAAGCCCGCTGCTACCCACAATTCAGCGGCGCAGGAAATCGACCTGCTTCATCCCCAGGCCCGAAGCCTGCGCCGCGACCCGCACAACGATTTTTCGAAGGAAGTACCAATGTTCAAGCGCACGCTCTCCGCCATCGGCGCCGCTGCCCTGACGGGCACCGTCGCGCTGGCTGCTCCCCTTCACGCCGCCGAGCCGCAGGCTGCGGTCTCCGTCAGCTTCGCCGACCTCGACCTCTCCAAGAGCGCCGACGTCAGCCGCCTCGAGCGCCGGGTCAAGGCCGCCGCCGGCACGCTCTGCAACGCCGGATCGCGCAGCCTTACGATGAACGCCAAGGCGACCGAGTGCCAGGCCGACGTGCTGGCCCACGCCAAGACCGACATCGACTCGGCGATCGCCTCGGCCCGCAGCGGCACCGTCCGGCTGGCGCTTCGCACCCGCTGACGCGAAAGCCTGTTCCGAGCCACGGGGGCTCGCCGGAGACCGCGTCAGCGGCCGGCGAGCCCTTTGGCGTTCTGGACGTAGAGCCGCCCGACCTTCTGCTCTTCCCCGTCGGCCAGCACCGCCCACCAGCGGCCGCCCTCGTCGCGCTTCAGGCTGACGACGAAATCGCGCCGGACGATCGCGGAGCGGTGGAGGCGGACGAACTTGTCGGGATCGAGCTCCTCCTCCAGCCGGCCGATCGTATGGTTGATCAGCCAGCTCCTCTTGCCGACGTGGAGCCGCATATAGTCGCGCTCGGCGCTGATCCGGTCGACCTCGTCCGCGGAGAGCCGCACCAGGCCGCGCGCTTCCGACACCCAGAATTCCTCGAGATAGCGCGACGCCTCCGCGCCGCCGCCGGCTTCGGCGCTTTCCGCCGTCCGCTCGGCGATGCGCTGGCGGGCGCGCTCGACGGCGCGTTCGAGCCGTTCGGCGGCGACCGGCTTCATCACGTAGTCGACGGCGTCGACATCGAAAGCGGCGACCGCGAAGGTGTCGAAGGCGGTGACGAAGATCACCACCGGCGGCGCGGCGCCGCGCGCCAGGGCGCGGGCGACGTCGATGCCGTCCATGCCGGGCATGGCGATGTCGAGCAGCACCGCGTCGGGCGACACCGCCTCGACCAGCCGCAGCGCCTGCGCCCCTTCGGAGGCGGTGCCGGCCAGCGCCACGCCCTCCACCCGGGCGAGCATCATCTGCAGCCGCTCGACCGCGAGGGGTTCGTCGTCGACGATCAGGAAGCGGAGGGGGTCAGCCATGGGTCTCCAGGGGCATGTTCAAGGTCACGCGGTATCCGCCGCCGGGCAGCGGCTCCGCTTCGCAATCGGCCGCGCCGCCGAAGCGGGCGGACAGGCGCTCACATACGTTGGCGAGGCCGACACCGGTACCCCCGCCGTCGCGATCGGAGGGGGCGGGGCCGGGGCTGTTCTCGACGGTGAGAACGAGATTGCCGTCCTCCTCGCGCGCCGAGAGGGTGAGGGTGACCGGCTCCGCCGTCCGGGCGACGCCGTGCTTGATCGCATTCTCGACGAGAGGCTGGAGCAGCAAGGGCGGGACGCGCGCGGCGGCGAGGTCGTCGGGAATGTCGGTGACGACGCGCAGCCGGTTCGGGAAGCGCACCGTCTCGATGGCGAGATAGAGGCGCTGGAAGGCGATCTCCTGCGCCAGCGTCACGTCCTCGCCCGGATCGAGGGCGAGGCTGGTGCGGAAGAAGGTGGAGAGGTTGACGATCATCGTCTCGGCCTCCTCCGGCCGGCGCGCCATGACGAGGGAGGAGAGCGAGTTCAGCGTGTTG
>JBKBVA010000113.1:0-7934 GCA_046289665.1 Allosphingosinicella sp. | reverse complement strand
CGCGCCGCGACGACCGCCGCCACGCCGGCAAGCTCACCGTCACCCGCGCCCTTTCCGGCGACGACGATTCGAGCCGCGCCCGCAGCCTCGCGGCGCTGCGCCGCGCGCGCGAGAAGGAAAAGCGCTCGCACCAGCAGTCCGGCCCGTCGGCCAAGCAGGTCCGCGACGTCGTCGTGCCGGAGGCGATCACCGTCCAGGAGCTCGCCAACCGCATGGCCGAGCGCGGCGCCGACCTCGTCAAGGCGCTCTTCAAGATGGGGACCCCGGTCACCGTCACCGAGACGATCGACCAGGACACGGCGGAGCTGCTCATCGAGGAATTCGGCCACCGCATGGTCCGCGTCTCGGAAGCCGACGTCGACATCCAGACCGAGACCGACACCGATCCGCCCGAGACGCTGCAGCCGCGTTCGCCGGTCGTGACCATCATGGGCCACGTCGACCACGGCAAGACGTCCCTGCTCGACGCGATCCGCGGCGCCGACGTCGTCTCCGGCGAGGCCGGCGGCATCACCCAGCATATCGGCGCCTACCAGGTCACCCTGCCCGACAAGTCGAAGATCAGCTTCCTCGACACGCCGGGCCACGAGGCCTTCACCGAGATGCGCGCCCGCGGCGCCAACGTAACCGACATCGTCGTGCTGGTGGTGGCGGCCGACGACGGCCTGAAGCCCCAGACGGTCGAGGCAATCAACCACACCAAGGCGGCCGGCGTGCCGATGATCGTGGCGATCAACAAGATCGACAAGGACGGCGCGCGGCCGCAGAAGGTGCGCGAGGAGCTGCTCCAGCACGAGATCGTCGTCGAAGACATGGGCGGCGACGTCCAGGACGTCGAAGTCTCGGCGCTGAAGAAGACCAATCTCGACAAGCTTCTCGAGGCGATCGCGCTCCAGGCCGAAATCCTCGAGCTCAAGGCCAATCCCGACCGCCCCGCCGAAGGCGCCGTGGTCGAGGCCAAGCTCGACAAGGGCCGCGGCCCGCTCGCCACCGTGCTCGTCCAGCGCGGCACCTTGCGGGTCGGCGACGTGTTCGTCTGCGGCGCCATCGCCGGCAAGGTCCGCGCGATGATCGACGACAAGGGCAAGCAGGTGAAGGAAGCGGGTCCGTCGGTCCCGGTCGAAGTGCTCGGCCTGTCCGGCGTCCCGTCGGCCGGCGACACGCTCACCGTCGTCGAGAACGAGGCGCGCGCCCGCGAGGTCGCCGAATACCGCCAGTCGCTGCTCGACCGGAAGCGGACCACCACCGCGCCGGTCAGCGTCGAGAACATGTTCGCCTCGCGCGCCAGCCAGACCAAGGAATTCCCGCTCGTCGTCAAGGGCGACGTGCAGGGTTCGGTCGAGGCGATCACCAGCGCGGTCAACCGCATCTCGACCGAGGACATCCGCGCGCGGATCCTCCATTCGGGCGTCGGCGCGATCACGGAGAGCGACGTGGTGCTGGCAAGCGCGTCCAAGGCGCCGATCATCGGCTTCAACGTCCGGCCCAACGCCAAGGCGCGCGAAGTCGCGCAGAGGACCGGCGTCGAGTTCCGCTATTACGACGTCATCTACCACCTCACCGACTGGGTGAAGCAGGCGATGGCGGGCGAACTCGGCCCCGAGATCATCGAGACGGTCGTCGGCCGCGCCGAGGTCAAGGAGGTCTTCCCGGCCGGCAAGAAGGACAAGGCGGCCGGCTTGCTGGTGCTCGAAGGCGTCATGCGCAAGGGGCTCCACGCGCGCCTCACCCGCGACGACGTCATCGTGTCGAAGACGACGATCTCGTCGCTCCGGCGCTTCAAGGACGATGTCGCCGAGGTCCGGGCGGGCCTCGAATGCGGCGTGCTGCTCGCCGACACCAACGACATCAAGCCGGGCGACCATCTCGAAGTCTTCGAAGTCGAGGAACGCGCACGGACGCTGTGACGCAGGAGGAGGCGGAAGAGGAGAGGAAGCAGGAGGCCTTCGAGGAGAAGGCCGGTTGCTTCCTCGGCGAGGCGCTTGGATGCGGTCTCACCTCTGCCCTTCTTCCCCTCCTTCTTCTTGGCATCTGGTGGATGTGAATGAAACGCACCGAATCCCCCGAAGGCCGCTCGGTCCGCCTGCTCCGCGTCGGCGAGCAGGTGCGGCACGTATTGTCCGACATCCTCGCCCGCGGCGAGGTGCATGACGAGGTTCTGGCCAGCCATCCCGTCTCGGTGACGGAAGTGCGCATGTCGCCCGATCTCAGGCATGCCACCGTCTTCGTGAAGCCCCTGCTCGGCGAGGACGAGGAGACGGTGCTGAAGGCGCTGCGCACCAACACCGCCTATCTCCAGCGCACGGTGGCGACCCGGGTGAACACCAAATATGCGGCCAGGCTGAAGTTCCTCGTCGACGAGAGCTTCGACGAAGGCAGCCACATCGACCGCCTGCTCCGCGACCCGAAGGTGGCGCGCGACCTGAAGGATGGCGAAGAGGCGTGAACCGGTTATAGCGTGGCTATGCGCCGGCTTGCCCCGTTTCTGCTGTTGCTTGCCGCCGCACCGGCCGTGCCCGCGGCGACTGGAAACGCAGCTGGTTCCGCGCCGCCGGCCGTCCCGGCATCGGGCGCAGCCGCCAAGGATTTCGCGCCCGCCGGCTGGGCGATCGAGCGTGAGGCCCAAGGGGATCTGAACGGCGACGGCCGCGCGGATCTCGCCATGATCTTTCTCGACCCCGATCCGGCCCATTTCGAACCAAAAGGCCGCGACGCCTTCGAAATGCTGAGCGCCGGCAATCCGCGCATCCTTGCAATCGCCTTCGCCCGTGCCGGGGGCGGCTACCGGCTCGCCGTAGCCGACGCCGCCTTCCTTCCGCGCCGCAGAAGGCCCAACGGGCTGAGCGACGGCTTCATGCTGTTCGAGGAGGGCAGCCTCGAAATCGCCAGCCGCCGGCTGCGCATTCGGTTCGACTATACGCGCGGCCACACCAGCTTTCTGTTTCGGTGGCAGGCGGGGTCGTTGCGGCTGATCGGCTATGACAGCGCGGGTGCGTCGGGCGGCTGCATCAGGACGCTCAGCGCCAACTTTCTCACTCGCCGGGCGAAGCTGACCGCCGGGCCGATCGAAAGCGACGCGGCTCAGGTGCGCTGGGTTGCCCTCGACGCCGCCGCCCCGCCGGCCCTCGCCGCGATCGGCGAGGGAGAGGCGTTCGACGTCGACGCGCTGCTTGCCGGTGAGCGGCCGAGCTGCGGGGACAGGTGATGCCGCTTGGATCGGCGATGCGTGACACCACTCTGCGGCTCGAGCCGCTCGCGGAGGCGCATCGCGCGGATCTCAAGGCCGCCTGCGCCGAGGACCAGGAGATCTGGACGCTCTACGCGACCTCCTACGATCCCGGCCATTTCGACGAGAGCTTCGACCGCATCCGGACGCAGCCCGACTGGCGCTGCTTCGCGATCTTCCTGGACGGACGGCTCATCGGCATGAGCTGCTATATCGGCATCGAGGCGGACAGGGGCGTGCTCGAGATCGGCAACACCTATTATGTGCCGGACGTGCGCGGCTCCGGGATCAACCGGCGGATCAAGGATTTGATGCTGCGCCGCGCCTTCGGCTGCGGCTTCCGCCGCGTCGAATTCCGCGTCGACGCGAGGAACGCGCGCAGCCAGGCGGCGATGGCGAAGCTCGGCGGCGTGCGCGAGGGGGTGCTGCGCGCCGACCGCATCACCTGGACCGGCCACGTCCGCGACACGGTGCTGTTCTCGATCCTCGCGGAGGAGTGGGGCCGCGATGGCGCCGGATAATCTGCTGTTCGAGATCGCGACGTGGGTGATCCCGCTGGTCTTCGCGATCGTCCTTCACGAAGCCTCGCACGGCTGGGTCGCCAATGCGTTCGGCGACCCGACGGCGCGCAATCTCGGCCGGCTCTCGCCCAATCCGGTGCGCCACGTCGATCCGATCGGCACCGTCGGGCTGCCGCTGTTCCTCGCCGTCGCGGGGGCGCCGGTGTTCGGCTGGGCCAAGCCGGTGCCGGTCGTCGCGTCGCGGATGCGCAACCCGCGCCTCCACATGATCCTCGTCGCGCTCGCGGGGCCGGGCATGAACCTTGCGCTCGGCCTGCTCGCCGCCTTCGCCCTGGCGATCACCGTGGCGGCGGTGGGCGAGATCACCCTCCTCACCGCCTTCCTTCTCGCCAATATCGAGAACTTCCTGGTCATCAACGTCTTCCTCGCCCTCTTCAACCTGCTGCCGCTGCCGCCCTTCGACGGCGGGCACGTGGTGGAGGGCCTGCTGCCGCGGCGGCTGGCGAAAAGGTACAGGAGGCTGGGGCGCTTCGGCTTTCCGCTGCTGATCCTGCTGCTCGTCGTGCTGCCGATGATCGCGCCCGAGGCGAACATCGTCGCGAAGGTGGTGGTGCCGCCGGTCCGCGCCGTGATCGACCTGTTCCTAGCGCTCGCCGGACTCGGCTAGCGGGCGCTTGCACGGCGGGCGAGTAAGACGTATCTTACCGACATGACGGCGCACATCACCCTCTCGTCCAAAGGCCAGATCGTGATTCCCAAGGACATCCGCGACGCCCTTGGGCTCAAGCCGGGCGAGAAGCTCGCCGTCAGCCTGCGAGGCGGCAAGATCGTGATGGAGCCGTCGGAGCCCGTAGGTGAGCGGATCAGCTTCGAGGAGTTCCGGAGGCGGGTGCCGAAATATGAAGGTCCCCCGGCGACGATCGAGGAGATGAACCGGGCGGTGGACGAGATGTTCGCCAACCAGGGCCGTCCTTGAAGGCCGTCGATACCAATGTGCCGCTCCGGCTGCTGACCGGCGACGACCCTGCCCAGGAGACCGTCGCCCGCACGCTGCTCGGCGATGAGGGGATACTGATCTCCCTCACGGTCCTGATGGAAACCGAGTGGGTGCTGCGCAGCTTCTATCGCTGGACACGCAGCCGGATCGCCGACGCCCTGGAGGCGCTCGCGGCGCTGGACGGGGTTCAATTCGAGCGGAGGCCCGCGGCGCTCTGGGCGATCGCGCGGTTTCGCGCCGGAGCGGACATGGCGGACATGATCCACCTGCTGGTGCAAGGCGAACACGACGGCTTCGCCACGTTCGACGCGTCGGTGGCTCGGGCCGCGGGCGAGTCGCCGCCTCTGCCGGTGCTGACGCTGCGCTGATGGCCAAACTCTATTTCTATTATGCGGCGATGAACGCCGGCAAATCGACCACGCTCCTCCAGGCCGATTTCAATTATCGCGAGCGCGGCATGGAGACGATGCTGTTCACCGCCGCGGTGGGGGACCGGGCGGGCGTGGGGGTGATCGATTCCCGCATCGGCCTCACCGCGCAGGCCCATCCGTTCGGCGCCGACACCGCGATCCGCGCCGAGGTCGAGGCGGAGCTGAAGCGGCGGCGGGTCGATTGCCTGCTGATCGACGAGGCGCAGTTCCTGACCCGCGCGCAGGTGCTCGATCTCGCCTCGATCTGCGACGAGCTCGACATTCCGGTGCTCGCCTACGGCCTCAGGACCGATTTCCTCGGCATGCTGTTCGAAGGCAGCGGCGCCCTTCTCGCGCTTGCCGACAAGCTGGTAGAACTGAAGGCGATCTGCGAATGCGGGCGCAAGGCGACGATGAACCTGCGCGTCGACGAGGACGGCCAGGCGCTCGCCGCCGGCGAGCAGACCGACATCGGCGGCAACGAACGCTACATCGCGCTCTGCCGCCGCCACTTCATCGGCAAGCTGCGAGAGGCCGAGGAGCGGCAGCTGCGCCTGGCGCTGCGCTAGAGCATCGCTTTCCCGGCCCGCTTTGCCTATCGGGGCGGCGATGCACGGATGGCTGATCATCGACAAGCCGGTCGGACCCGGATCGACGCAGATCGTATCGGCGGTGAAAAGGGCGCTGCGCGAGGGCGGCTACCCCAAGGTCAAGGTCGGCCATGGCGGCACGCTCGATCCTTTGGCCTCGGGCGTGCTGCCGGTGGCGCTGGGCGAGGCGACCAAGCTCGCCGGGCGGATGCTCGACAGCGACAAGGTCTACGAATTCACCATCCGCTTCGGCGAGGAGACGGACACGCTGGATGCGGAAGGTTCGGTGACGCGGACTTCGGAGGTGCGCCCGACGCTGGCGGAGGTCGAGGCGGTGCTCCCGCGCTTCACCGGCGAGATCGACCAGGTGCCGCCGGCCTATTCGGCGCTGAAGGTGGACGGGAAGCGGGCCTACGATCTGGCGCGGGCGGGCGAAGCGCCCGAGATGAAGACGCGGCGGATCGTCGTCCACTTCCTCTCCGTTCGGGCTGAGCCTGTCGAAGCCTCTTCCCTCGCTGAGCCCTCTGGAAAGGAGAGGGCTTCGACAAGCTCAGCCCGAACGGGGTTGAAGGAGGGCCAGGGTGCGCTGGATGAGGTGACCCTCCGCGCCCACGTCTCCAAGGGCACCTACATACGCTCGCTCGCCCGGGACATCGCCTATGCCTTGGAAAGCGTCGGCCACGTCACCATGTTGAGGCGGCTGAAGGCCGGCCCGTTCGCGCTGGATCAGGCGATTTCGCTGGACAATTTGCACGAACGCTCTAAGGGCCGCAGCCTTGAACAGGCACTCTTGCCGCTGACGGCGGGGCTGGACGACATCCCGGCTCTACCCGTCACCCCCGACCAGGCAAGGCTGCTCCGCCAGGGGCAGAGATTGGCCGGGACCGCCGCAAAGCCGGGGCTTCATCTCGCAACCGAAGGGTCTGTTCCGGTTGCGCTCGTGGAGCTTAGCGAAGGAGACCTTCGCGTGGTGCGCGGCTTCAACCTGTAAGATGTGAAAGGAATTGACGATGTCGGTTACCGCCGAGCGCAAGCAGGAAATCATCAACGACAACGCCCGCGAGAAGGGCGACACCGGATCCCCCGAGGTCCAGGTCGCGATCCTCACCGAGCGCATCAACAACCTCACCGAGCATTTCAAGACGCACGCGAAGGACAATCACAGCCGCCGCGGCCTCCTGATGATGGTCAACAAGCGGCGATCGCTCCTCGACTTTCTGAAGCGCGAGGATGCGGACCGCTACACCGCTCTCATCGCGAAGCTCGGGCTTCGCAAGTGACAAGAAGGGGCGCTCCTCTCGAGCGCCCCTTTTGTCATCCCGGCGAAGGCCGGGATCCACCTTCTTCGAGACGAGATGAAGTGGAGAAGGTGGACCCCGGATCGAGTCCGGGGTGACGGAAGAGAGGCAATTCGGCCGATCTTCCCGGGCCAATACCGGCCCTCAAAGTCCGGCCACCATGGCCGGCAGCCAGGCCCCGGCCGCATCGGGCGGCCGGACGGAAGGAAAAAGAATGTTCGACGTAAAGAAAGTGGAAATCGAGTGGGGCGGCCAGACGCTGACCCTCGAAACGGGCCGCGTTGCCCGCCAGGCCGACGGCGCGGTGATCGCGACCCTCGGCGAGACCGTGGTCCTGTGCGCCGTCACCGCGGCGAAGAGCGTGAAGCCGGGGCAGGATTTCTTCCCGCTCACCGTTCACTACCAGGAAAAATATTCGGCCGCCGGGCGCATCCCGGGCGGCTTCTTCAAGCGCGAGCGCGGCGCGACCGAAAAGGAAACGCTGACCAGCCGCCTCATCGACCGGCCGATCAGGCCGCTCTTCCCCGAAGGCTTCTACAACGAAGTCCTCGTTATCGCCCACGTGCTCAGCTATGACGGGGAGAACGAGCCCGACGTGCTGGCGATGATCGCCGCCTCGGCCGCCCTCACCCTCTCGGGCATCCCCTTCATGGGCCCGATCGCCGCCGCCCGCGTCGGCTACCAGGACGGCGACTATATCCTTAACCCGACGCTGGAGCAGATCCGCGAGGGCGAGCTCGACCTGATGGTCGCGGGCACCTACGACGCGGTGATGATGGTCGAATCGGAAGCCAAGGAGCTGTCCGAGGACGTCATGCTCGGCGCCGTCATGTACGCCCACCGCGAGTGCCAGTCGGTGATCAAGGCGATCGTCCGCCTCGCCGAACAGGCC
>JBKBVA010000112.1:0-7998 GCA_046289665.1 Allosphingosinicella sp. | reverse complement strand
CGCGCTGCTCGGGCGTCTTGACGAACTGGTCCCAAACCGGCCGCATGCGCGCGCGGAAAGGCTCCGGATCGACCTCGTTGAGCTTCACCCCGTCGGCGAGCAGCGTGGCGCGCGCCGCCGCGACCCGCGCGTCCCAGAGACGGCGCATATAGGGCACCGATTCCTGGGCGCTCTCGAACACGATCTCGCGGTCGGCCGGGGAGAGCTCGTCCCAGCTGTGCTTCGCCATCATCAGCACTTCGGGCGCCATGACGTGCTCGGTGAGGCTGTAATAAGGCGCGACCTCGTAGTGGCGGCCGCTCTCGTAGGACGGCCAATTGTTCTCCGCCCCGTCGACCACGCCCTGGACGAGACCCTGATAGACCTCGCCGAGGTCCATCGGCGTCGCGTCGGCGCCGAGCGCGCGGATCATCGAGACGTAGAGATCCGAATTCTGCACCCGGATCTTCATGCCCTTCATGTCCTCGGGCCGGTGGATGGCGCGCTTGGTGTTGTAGAAGGAGCGGGCGCCGGAATCGTAGAAGGCGAGGCCGATGAGGTCGTGCCGGGCGAGGGAAGCGAGCACCTGCCGCCCCGGCGCCCCGTCGAGCGCGCGGCGCAGATGCGCTTCGCTGTCGAACAGGAAGGGGAGCGAGGGAATGGTGGTGAGCGGCTCGATCGAATTGAGCGGCGCGAGGTTGACGCGGTTGAAGTCGAGCCCGCCGAAGCTGGTGATCTCGAGCGTGTCGCGCTCGGCGCCCAGTTGCCCGCCGGGAAAGAGCTTGAGCACGAGCCGGCCGCCGGACCGCTGTTCGATCAGGTCCCCAAAATAGCGGAAGGCCTTTACGGTCGGATAGTCGGACGGGTGGGTGTCGGTGCCGAACAGGGTGGTGCGCCCGGCGCCCGCGCCGCAGCCGGCGAGCGCCAGCGCCGCGGCGGCGCCGCCCGCGCCGGCCAGCATCTGCCGCCTGCTCAGCCGCATCACCGGCCCTTGCCCTTGCGCGCTTCCTCGAGCGCCGCGATCAGCCGCGCCATGTTGGCGATATAGGCCGAGGTGGAGATGCCGGTGACGGGCCTGTCGGTCGGGTAGGGCGAGGTGTCGCTCGCATCGCCGACATGGGTGGTGCGGTAGTCGCCGGGCGGCGGCGTCGCCGGACCGGGGCCGCGATAGGGGTTGCTGGTGGCGACGAGCGGCGTCGGCCACCACCCCTCGCGGTTGAGCGAGCGGATGAGCTGCGCGACGCTCGCCTCGCGGTCGCCGGCATTGAGGTCGGAGCCGGTAAGGCCGCCGCTGACGAAGAAGCGGGGCAGCGGCTGCGGCGCGGACCCGTAGAGCGGCGAGCTCTTCCGCACCTCGGCCGGGGGGATGCGGCGCAGCGCCTCATATTCGGCGCGTATTTTGGCGACGTCGATCGCGCGGAAGGCGGAATAATGGCCGAGCGTCGCTTCGGGGCTGTAGTCCCAATAATATTCGCCGTTGACCACGTTCGACCCGCGGCGGTGGACGTAGATCGGCCGGTTGGTGCCGAATTCGATGAAGGTCGGGAAGTTGCGCCCGTTGACCGGCTCGGCGAGCCGCACCGAGTCCAGCCAGTCCAGCGTCTCCGGGATGCGGGCGAGGAACTTGGTGTCGCCGGTGAGGCGGTAGAAGAGCATCAGCTGCTCGACATTGCCGGCGGTGAGGCCGGTGTGGAGCGCATTGGGCTCGTAGGTGCGCGCCGCCGCCGGCTGCAGGTCGAGCCCGTATTGCAGGCCCCAGCCCGGCTGCGGCGGCCCCTGGTGGGTGACGAGGTAGACGTTCATGCCGCGCACGATCGGATCGAGCAGGCTGGCATCGCCCAGCGCCTGGTAGACCATGGTCAGGAACTTGACGTTCTCGGCCGCGACGTCGTCGTTGAAGGTGATCAGCCGCTGATAGTCGGGATAGGAGGGATCGTAGGGCCAGCGCTGCGGCCAGCCGCCGATCGGATACTGGCTCTCGGTAACGAAGCGCACCGCCCGCTCGAGCGGCGCGCGGTATTTCGGGTCGCGCTTCTCGACATACATCCGCAGCAGGAACTGCGCGGATTCCGACGTGCCGAGATCGTCGAATGTGGCGTTGTCGGCATAGTGCTGGAATTCCTCCATCCGCCACGCATTCTTGCCGACCGTTTCGTACCAGTGCCTGGTCGCGGCGGGGCTGGCGAAATCGATGAAATAGTTCCAGCCGCCCGAGCGGTGCTGCCCGGCGATCAGCGCGCCGGCGACCTTCTCGGCGGCGGCGTAATAATATTCGTCGCCGGTGGCGTGCCAGGCGTCGAGATAGAGGTGGCCCATCGTCGCGGTGCCCGGCGGCTGGACCCAGATCATCGTCGGCGTCGCCTCGATCTCGCCCCAGCGGCGCGAGCGGTCCGGCAGATAGGACCAGACGTAGCCGCCGTTGGTGGCGAGATCCTCGACCATGAAGCGGGTGGCGCGCTTCATCGTCGCTTCGATCTCCTTCGCGTCCTGCGCGGCGGCGGGCGCCGCGGCGGCGGCGAAGAGGAAGAGCAAGGCGGCGATCAGGCGGGGCATCGTCATTCCTTTCACGCGAACAGGCCGCGCCTGTGCGCCCAGGCGAGGAAGAGCTCCTCCCAGCCCTCCACCGTCTTGCCGCGGGCGAGGCGGAGGCCGAAGCCGTGGCCGCCATCGGCGAACAGATGGGTCTCGACCGGGACCTTGGCGGCGACCAAAGCGGCGCGCAGCAGCAACGTGTTCTCGACCACGACCGCGCCGTCGTCCTCGGCGTGGAGGAGGAAGGCGGGCGGCGTCCCAGCCGTCACGTTGAGGTGGGGCGAATGCGCCCGCTCGCGCTCGGGAGAGGCGTCCTCACCGATCAGGTTCTTGCGCGAACCGGCATGGGCGATCGGCAGCGTCATCGAGATCACCGGGTAGATCGGCGCGGCTATGTCGGGCCGGGCGGAGAGACGGTCGGCCGCATCGACGGGCGCGTAGACCCTGGCATCGAAGCGGGTCATCAGATCGGCGCAGAGGTGGCCGCCGGCGGAGAAGCCCATCGCGCCGACCCGGGCGGGATCCACCGCGTAGGCGCCGGCGCGGTGGCGGATGAGGCGCATCGCGCGCTGCGCATCGGCAAGCGGCGTGTCCGGGCCGGACGCCCAGCCTTCGTGCGGCAGGCGGTAGAAGAGGACGAAGACGGTGACGCCGAGGGCGGAGAGGCGGCGCGCCATCTCATAGCCCTCCTTGTCGATCACCACCCACGAATAGCCGCCGCCGGGCGTGATCAGCATCGCCGCGCCGTTCGGCCGCTCCGGCCGGAACACCGCCATGCGGGGGCGGGAGATGCCGAAGACGTAGCGGTCGTTATAGGCCGGATCGGTGCTGCGCTCCTTCACCGTCTCGACCGGCAGGGTGGCGGGCGCGCCGGGCGCGCCGGCGGGCCAGAGGTCGATCGTCTCGGCCGGATCGGCGAGGGTCATGTGCGGCGAGGCCGGCGTCGCCGGGGCGGCGGTCTGCGCCGCGGCGCGGCCGGCGAGGCCGAGCGCGAGGGTGGAGAGGAGGGCAGCGCGGCGATCGAGGATCATGGCAGCGCCCGATAGGTGAAGTTGGCGAAGCGCGCCTCCCCCTTCCCCGCCGCGTAGAGGGCGGGGCGTAGGCTGAGGAAATCGTAGGCGGTGTTGTGGTGATAGCCCGACACTTCCATCTGAACGTCGAACTTCTTCCACGTCGCGCCGCCGTCGGCGCTGGTGTGGATGGTGAGGATGTTGCGGTCGTTGGTGAGGCGCAGGCGCAGCTTCCGGACCGGATTGCCGCCGCCGGTGTCGCGCTGGCCGGGGATTGCGCCGCGGGCGCGCTGCAGGCCGTAGCGGTGCATGACGAGGCCTTTGTCGCCGAAGCCGAGGCCGGCGTACAGGCGGCGATTGTAGAACAGGAGCAGCCCCGCCTCGGCGCCGGGATCGACCTCGACGTCGGCCTCGATGCGATAGCGCTGGTCGCCGTTGATGAAGCTCAAGGGCGAGGCGTCGGACGGCGTCGTTCCCTTGCCCCGGACGTGGAGCACGCCGTTGGCGCGGTGCAGGCGGGACGCCTCATTGGGCGCCGGATCGTAGAAGGCCCATTGGAGCCCCATCTTGTCGGTGCTGAAATCGTCGCTGAGCGGCATGCCGTGGACCTGGTTCGGCAGGTTCACCGGCTTGGCGATCGGCCTGGAGAGATCGCCGCCGAGCGGCTTCACCCAGCCGTCCTGCGTCCACTCGACCGGCTCGAGCAGGGTCTGGCGGCCGAGCGTCCAATAGCCGTTCTCATAGCCGTGGTAGATCATCCACCATTTGCCGTCCGGCCCTTCGAACAAGGTGGCGTGGCCGCGCGACCACCATTTCTCGGTCTCGTCCTGCGTCTTGACGACCGGATTGTTCGGATCGTTCTCCCACGGGCCGTCGAGCGAGCGGCTGCGCGCCATGATCACCATGTGGCCGGTCGGCGGCCCGGCGGTGCCGCCGACCGCGGTGACCATGTACCAATAGTCGCCGCGCTTGACGATCTTGGGCCCTTCCGGCGCGAAGGTCTCGACTACCCAGTCCTCGGGATAGCGCCAGGGATCGTAGACGTGCTCGACCTTGCCCGCGGTGGCGAGGCCGTCAGGCGTCAGCTTCACCCGGTCGCCGCCCGACAGGAACAGCCAGCGCGTCCCGTCCTCGGCGACCGCGTGGCCGGGATCGATATGGTCGGGGAGCTTCAGGTCGATCGGGTCTGACCACGGCCCCTCGATGCGGGGGGCGTGGGCGACGTAGATCGACTTGTAGTGCGAGAAGCGCGCCGGGATGTAGAGGAAGTAGCGGCCCTTGTGCTTGACCAGCTCCGGCGCCCAGACCGAGCCGATCGGCACCTTGAGCGCCGCCGTGACCGGCCGCCAGTTCACCAGATCGCGCGAATGCCAGATGGTGAGGCCCGGATAGGCGTCGAAGGTCGAGAAGGTGACGTAATAATCCTCGCCGTCCTTGAGGATCGAGGGATCGGGCCGGTCGCCGGCGAAGATCGGATTGAGGAAATTGCCGTCGCCGAGATCCGCCTTGCGCTGGCCCTCGAAGCCCCTCCCCCACTCCATCGCCCCATAGGGGTCGAGGGAGCTGGAAGCGCGCGCGCCCTGGGCGAGCAGCCGGCCCGGCGCACCGAGAAAAGCGGGCGCGGCGCCGGCGAGGAGCAGGGCCTGGAGGCTCGTGCGGCGAGAGAGCATGCGCGTTCGCACTTCCAAAAAAAGGCCGGTCGCTTCCGGGATGGGAAAGCGGCCGGCCAGGGGAGGACTCAGGGGTTCATTTGGAGACGGTCAGATCTTGTAGCGCACGCCGACCAGGACCGTCCGCCCGAAATGGTTGTATTCGTAGTTGCGGTTGGCATCGATGTCGGTCCACCGGTCGCGATATTCGTCGGTGAGGTTGATGCCCTCGATCGAGAATTCGAGCGCTTCCGTGAGCCGGTAGCGCATCGAGGCGTCGATGTTGATCGTCGAATTATAGCCTTCGAAGACGTTGCCGGTGCCGCTGTTGGCGTCGATGAAGCCGCTGCGGTAGCTCGCCGAGACGCGGGCGCTGAACGCGTCGTCCTCGTAATAGAGCGTGCCGTTATAGGCGCGCTTGGAGAGGCCGAAGAGCGTCGCGGAGCGGGTCTCGGCGACGAGGGCGCCGCCCGGGACGACCGCCGGGCCGCTCACCCGGTAATCGGCGTCGGAATCGACGAAGGTCGCGTTCACGATGCCGCCGAAGTTGGAGAGGAAGTCCGGCAGGAAGCGGAACGGCGCCTGCAGCGACACTTCGGCGCCCTTGAGGCTCGCTCCGGTGCCGTTGACGATGGTGTTGATCGTCCAGATCTGCCCTTCCGGATTCTGCGCGGCCGGCGAGCTCGGCGGAATGATCGAGGTGGGGAGGCCCGTCGAGGCGAATGTGCCGCTGATCGTCGTGCCGATCGGGAAGCTCTGCACGTCCTTCTTGAACAGGGCGACCGAGAAGATCGACTGCGGCGCGAAATAATATTCGAACGCCACGTCCCAGGCGGTGGCGCGGAACGGATCGAGGAACGGATTGCCGAAGTTGATCCGGTAGTTGAAGCCGTCAACCGAGCCGCCCGGCGTCAGGTTGCCGAGCGTCGGGCGCGTCATCACGTTCGCCACCGCGGCGCGGATGACGATGTCGTTGTGCGGGAAGAAGGCGATGTTCGCCGCCGGCAGCCAGTCCGAATAGGAGCGGTCGACGGTGACCGGATTGCCGCTCGACAGGCCCGAGGAGGTCTGGTCGGTGTGGACGTAGCGCACGCCCGCATTGGCGGCATATTCGAGGCCGAGAATGTCGCCCTTGAAGTCGAACTGCAGGAAGCCGCCCTTCACTTCCTCGGTCACCGCCCGGTTGTTGCCGGCGTCGAGCGCGAGCGGCCGGTTGTAGAGGCCGGTGAACTCGGTGGCGGCGGGCAGGTTCGGCACCAGCCAGCTGTTGGTGTTGCCGGCGGGCTGGCCGGCATTGCGCAGCTGGAACAGCTCGGCGAGCTGCGGCGTCACCTGGAAGCCGTGCACCGCATTGGGGCCCCGCGCGGCGGCGGGCGAGCAGGTGATGGTCCCGAGCACGAGATCGGTGCCGCCGGCACTGGGGCAGACGACGGTGTCGCGGGTGAAGGCTTCGAGATCGAAGCCGAAGCGGCGGTAGACGCTGCCGGTCTTCACGACGAAGCCGTCGGCCGCCTCCCACTCGGTGGTGAGGCTGACGGTGCGGAAATCGTTCACCACCTCGGACGGGCGGTCGCGGATCTCGGTCAGCTGGAAGTTGGCCGGATCGGTGACGCTGGTCCCAAAGGAGAGAACGGGGCGGCGCGAGTCGCTATAATCGTAGCTGTAGCCCTGCGCATCGCGGTCGTCGAAGACGATGGTCGTCTCGATCGGGATGCTCGCCGCGGATTCGGACAGGCCGCCGAGCAGGGTGAAGCGGAACGTGTCGGTGATATCCTGGTCCCAGCGCGCCCCGACCTGGTAGAATTCGGTCTCCGAGCGGCGGAAATAATGCTCGGTCCGCACCCAGGCGTCGTCGAACGTGCCGCGCACCAGATTGTTGTTCGCGTCGATCTCATAGTCGCGCACGTCGATCGAGCGCTCGTTGGAGCGGAACAGGACCTCGCCCCAATATTCCTCGCGGTCGGCGCTGAACTTGGAATAGAGGCCGTCGAGCGAGATCTTCGTGCTGGCCGAAGGCTGCCACTGGATGCTGCCGGTGAGGCCGAGGCGCTCGCGGTCGTGACCGACCTCGCCGTAGCGCGGGATGCGCGGGTGGAAGGCGAGCGCGACCTCGTCGCAGGCGGCGCTCGGTTGGTAGGACCCGCCGGCATTGGCCTGGGTGAAGCAGGGCGTGCCGTTCACCGAGTCGAACCGCGCCTGCGCCCAGCGCACCGTGTTGTTGCCGAGCTCGAGCGTCTCGCTCTGCTGGTAGGCGGCGGAGACGGCGACGCCGAAAGTGCCGTCCGCCGACTTCCACGACAGCAGGCCGGCGAGGCGCGGGCCGAGATCCTCGCTCAGCGTGTTGTAGGCGCCCTGCACCGACGCCACCGCGGTGAAGCCGTGCTTGCCGGCGAGCGGATTGCCGGTGTTGAGATCGATCACCGCGCCGAGCGAGCCCTCGTCGAGCGAGGCTTCGGCGGTCTTGTGGACGACGATCGAATTGAACAGCTCGGAGGCGAAGACGTTGAAATCGAACGCGCGGTCGCGGTTCGGGCTGGCGCCGTCGGTCGACGTCGCGACCGTCTCGAGGCCGTTGACGCGGACGCGAGTGAATTGCGAGCCGAGGCCGCGCACGGTGACGGCGCGTCCTTCGCCGCCGTCGCGCTGGATCGAGATGCCGGGGATGCGCTGCAGCGATTCGGCGAGGTTCTGGTCCGGGAACTTGGCGATGTCCTCGGCGACGATGGCGTCGACCGAGGAGACGCTTTCGCGCTTCACGTTCAGCGCCTCGGCCAGCGAGCGGCGGAAGCCGGTGATGACGATCTCCTCGCCCGAACCGGCATCGACCA
>JBKBVA010000111.1:0-8054 GCA_046289665.1 Allosphingosinicella sp. | reverse complement strand
GGGACGGCGGGGTCGACCTCGCCATTACCGGCTGGAGCGAGCGCGCGCCACGCGGTCCCGCGCCCGCGCCCGAGGCCGAGCGGCAGGCCGATTTCCTCCGCGCCTCCGCCGACTGGGTGTGGGAGACGGATGCGGCGCTGCGCTTCACCGCCCTCTCGCCCGCCGCCGCCGCCGCGGCCGGCAAGGCGCCCGCCGATCTGCTCGGCCGGCAGCTGACCCGCCTGTTCCGGCTCGAGGAGGACGAGGAGGGCGAATTGCCCTTGCTCGCCGCTCTGGCGGAGCAGAGCCGGTTCGAGGGTCAGAAGGCCTTGCTGCGCGGCGGGCGTGCGGGGGCGTACCGGCTGTCGGGCGTTCCGCTGCTCGACGGGGCGGGGCGCTTTTCCGGCTTTCGCGGTTCCGCGACCGGCATTTCGGCCGCGCCGGCGCCGGCGGCGGACGCCGTGCCGCCGACCAGCGCCTTCACCGAGCGGCTCGACAAGGCGCTGCGCGCGCCGCTCGCCCACATCATCGCCAGCGCCGAGACGATCGGGGCGCAGCCGGAAGGGCCGATCCGCACCGATTATGCCGGTTATGCCGGCGATATCGCCGCCGCCGGCCGCCATCTCCTCGCCATGGTGGACGATCTCGTGGATCTCCACGCCATAGAAGGCCCCGACTTCGCCCCGGAGCGGGAGGAGATCGACCTTGCCGACATCGCCCGCCGCGCGGCGGGATTGCTGGCGGTGCGCGCCGCGGACAAGCGGATCAGGATCGATGCGCCCGCCTCCGGCGAGGCGCTGCCGGCCACCGGCGAGTTCAAGCGGGTGCTGCAGATCGTCATGAACCTGCTCACCAACGCGATTCGCTACACGCCGGAGGGCGGCATGGTGTGGATGCGCACCGACCGCGAGGGCGACCTTGCCGCGCTGGTCGTCGCCGATCAGGGCAAGGGCATCGCCGCCGAGGACCAGGCGCGGATCTTCGACAAGTTCGAGCGCGTCGACCCGAGCGAGCCCGGCGGCAGCGGCCTCGGCCTCTATATCGCCCGCCGCCTCGCCCGCGCGATGGGCGGCGACATCTCAGTCGACAGCGCGCCCGGGCAGGGCGCCCGCTTCACGCTGACCGTACCGCTCCGCCGGGAGTAGGACACGGACCTCAGTGGCTGCCGGTGCCGTGGCCGGCGCCGTGGCCGTCCTTCAGCGCCGCCATCGCCTTCGGATCGTGCTCGCAGGTCACCGCCGGGTTGAAGGGCGTCAGCACGCCGGCCGGGTTCGCGCGATAGAGCCAGACATGCTGGTCGTAATGCGGCTCGAACATGTGGGCTTCGTCCGTCGGCGTGGCCGGATCGTCCTCCATCCGGTCCCAGGTGCGGCCGTGGAAGCTGGGAGGCGCGGTGTTGCCGGCCTCCTTCCACGCCTTCTCGAAGACGAGGTTCTCGACCGCAACCAGCTCCAGCGTCCCGTCGGCGCGCGGCTCGTAGATGAGAATGGCGGGGGTGCGGAAATCGGTGTGGGTGCCGGTGCCGCTGACGCGGGGGTTCGGCGGCCCCGATATGCCGAGCAGGTCCGGCCGGAAATAATGGATGCCCATGCCGCCCAGCGCCTTGTCCATGCCCATATGCGCGGCGGTCTCGCACATCGCGTCCGGCGGCGCGACATAGCCTTCGGCGATCGCCACGTTCACGTCGCGAAAGCGTTCGGTGAGGGTGCGCACTTCGTCGAGAGAGGGTTCGCCCGGTGCGGGCGCGGCGGCGGCAAGCAAGGCTGCGATCAGGATCTTCATAACTGTGTCCCCAAGTCTGAAGGTGGGCAGAGGCCGCCATCGGGCGCCGTCTGCGTTCATCCCTTCTCGGCGCGCGCGGTTGCAGGGAGATGCCGGCGGCGCGGCGACTTGGTTTCAATTGTTGCAGGCGGGCGGCCGGGGCGGCAGACTTCTGCGGCCACAGGGGGGAGGGCAGGATGATCGAATTCACCGCCGCGCATTTCGAGGAGCTGTGCGCGTGCGAGCCGGTGCGCAGCCAGGTTGAGACGCTGGAGAGCCGCCGCAAGGCCGCGATGAAGGCGTTCTGGCTCTACCTGACCGGCGGGATCGTCGTCGCCGCGGCGGCTCTCTTCTCGCTGCAGTCGGCGGGCTGGGAGGTGGCCGCCTGGATCGTCGGCGGCCTGATCCTCGTCGCCGGCATCGGCGCGGCGGTCTCCCCGCTCGGACAGATCAAGGAGGCGCTGAAGCACCCGGTGCTCGAGCAGCTCGCGGCCAAATCGGAGCTCGAATATATTCCGTTCGGCTTCACGCCGCCGGCCTATCCGCCGGCGCGCAACCTGCTGTTCGGCGCGAACCTGTCGTCCGAGAGCTTCACCGACCTGTTTCACGGTGCCGATGCGGAGGGGCGCGGCTATGCGGTCTATGAGGCCTGCCTGCAGCGCCGCAGCGGAAAGAGCACCGTCACCGTCTTCTCCGGCCAGCTCTACGCGGTCCACCGCCGGCCCGGCGCCAAAGGGACGACCGTGATCGTGCCGGACCGCAAGCTCTTCAACTTCTTCAAGCCCTCGGGCGACATGCAGCGGGTGAAGATCGAGGGCGACCCGGAGTTCGAGGAGCGGTTCGAAGCCTATTCGACCGAGCCGCTGGAGGCGAAGCAGCTCCTCTTCGACACCGATCTGCGCCGCCGGCTGCTTGCGCTGCGCCGGTCGGGCCGCGTCTACGCCTATCTCGACGCGGACGAGGCGCTGGTCGCCGTCAGCGGCAAGGACCGGTTCGAGCCGGGGACGATGTTCCGCTCGAAGCCGGGCGAGGAACGGATCCGCCTGATGTTCGACGACGTCTGCGCGAGCCTCGCCATCCTCCAGGACCTGAAGGCGAGGCTCGGCTGACCAACTGGCGCGGCCGCCGGGCATCGGCTATGCACGGGCACCGTTCTGCTGAGGACGCCGGTTGAACCCGGTGCATGTGCGTGCCCCACATCGATTTCGAGGCGCTCTTCGGAGCCTCCCCCAATCCCTATGTCCTGCTCGATCCGGCGCTCGCCATCGTCGCAACCAACGCGGCCTATCGGCGGGTGACGATGCGCGAGGAGGCCGAGATCGCCGGGCGCAACATGTTCGAGGCCTTTCCGAGCGATCCGGCCTCCGAGAGCCATCGCCAGCTCAGGACCTCGCTGGAGCGTGTGCTTGCCACCGGCGCCGCCGACCACCTGCCGCTGATCCGCTACGCCATTGCCGCGCCGGGCGGCGCGGGGCTGGAGGAACGCTATTGGAGCGCCACCCATACGCCGCTCCACGCGCCCGACGGCGCCGTCGCCTACATCCTCCAGCATACGGTCGACGTCACCGAATTGCACCGGCTGCGCGAATTCGCCCGGTGCGGCGGCCATTCCGCCGAGCAGATCGAATCGGACGTGTTCCGCCGGGCGGAGGCGGTGCAACAGGCGAACGACTCGCTCCTCCGCGAGCATGACCGGCTCCGCGCGCTCTTCCAGCAGGCGCCGGGCTTCATGGCGGTGCTGATCGGCCCCGAACACGTCTTCGCCATGGCCAACGCCGCTTATTCGCAGCTGATCGGACATCGCGACGTCGCCGGCATCCCCGTCGCCGAGGCGTTGCCGGAGGTGGTCGAGCAGGGTTTCGTCACTTTGCTCGACCGCGTCTTCGCCACGGGCGAGCCGTTCGTCGGCCGCGGCGTGCGCACCCAGCTCAGCCAGCGCCCCGGCGCCGAGCCCGAGGACCGCTGGCTCGACTTCGTCTATCAGCCGGTGTTCGACGACCATGCCGCGGTCAGCGGCATCTTCGTCCAGGGCCATGACGTCACCGAGCAGAAGCGGGCCGAGGAACAGCTTCGCCAGCTCAACGAGACGCTGGAAGCGCGGGTCGTGGCGGAGATCGCCGAGCGGCGCCAGGCCGAGGTCGCCCTCCAGCAGGCGCAGAAGATGGAGGCGGTGGGGAAGCTTACCGGCGGGGTGGCCCATGATTTCAACAACCTGCTGCAGGTCGTTTCCGGCAATCTGCAGCTGCTCTCGAGCGACGTGGCGGGCAATGCGCGGGCCGAGCGCCGGGTCGCCAACGCGCTGGCCGGCGTCGAGCGCGGCGCCAAGCTGGCGAGCCAGCTCCTCGCCTTCGGGCGGCGGCAGGCGCTGGAGCCGAAGGTGGTCAATATCGGCCGCTTCGTGCTCGGCATGGAGGACATGCTGCGCAGGACGATCGGCGAGGCCATCGCGATCGAGACCCTGGTGCCGCCGGACCTGTGGAACTGCTTCGTCGATCCCGGGCAGATCGAGAACGCCATCCTGAACCTCGCGATCAACGCGCGCGACGCCATGGACGGGACGGGAACGCTGACCATCCGGGCGAGCAACGAACGGGTCGCGCGGACTGAGACATCGGGGATGGCCGAGGCGGTGGAGCCGGGCGATTATGTGCTGGTCTGCGTCGCCGACACCGGCTCCGGCATGACGCCGGAGGTGATGGCGCAGGTGTTCGAACCGTTCTTCACCACCAAGCCGGAAGGGAAGGGGAGCGGCCTCGGCCTCCCCATGGTCTACGGCTTCGTCAAGCAATCGGGCGGGCATGTGAAGATCGACAGCGCGCCCGGCGCCGGCACGCGGGTCCGGCTGTTCCTGCCGCGGGTCACGGCGCGCGAGGACGTGCTGGAGCCGCTGCGCATCGGAGAGGCGGTCGGCGGCAGCGAGACCATCCTCGTCGCCGAGGACGATGCCGACGTGCGGAGCACCGCCGTGGCGATGCTCGGCGCCCTCGGCTATCGCGTGCTGACGGCCGACAACGGCGCCGCGGCGCTCGACATCCTGCAGCAGGGAACGGCGGTCGACCTGCTGTTTACCGACGTCGTGATGCCCGGGCCGGTCTCCAGTCCGGAACTCGCGCGGCGGGCGCGGCAGCTCCGGCCCGGAATCGGCGTCCTCTTCACCTCCGGCTACGCGGACGACGCCATCGTCCAAGGCGGCCGGGTGGAAGAGGGGATCGAGCTGCTCGCCAAGCCTTATACGCGCGAGGCGCTCGCGGCGCGGCTGCGGCTGCTGCTCGAGAAGGCGGGGACGCGCGCGTCCGCGTCCGCCGCCGCTGCCGGCACCGCCTGAGGCCGGCGCCGGCGCTTACCCGTCAGCGCTGCCCCACCGGCACGTAATCGCGCTGGGTCGGCCCGGTGTAGAGCTGCCGCGGGCGGCCGATCTTCTGTTCGGGATCCGAGATCATCTCGTTCCACTGCGCCACCCAGCCGACGGTGCGGGCCAGCGCGAAGAGGGCGGTGAACATCGAGGTCGGGAAGCCGATCGCCGAGAGGATCACGCCCGAATAGAAGTCGACGTTGGGATAGAGCTTCTTCTCGATGAAATAGGGATCGTTGAGCGCGATCTGCTCCAGCTCGCGGGCGACGTCGAAGACCGGATCGGAGACGCCGAGCTCGTTCAGGACCTCCTCGGCGGTGCGCTTCATCACCTTCGCGCGCGGGTCGAAATTCTTGTAGACCCGGTGGCCGAAGCCCATCAGCCGGAAGGGATCGTCCTTGTCCTTGGCGCGGGCGATGAATTCCGGGATCCGGTCCGGGGTGCCGATCTCGCGCAGCATGTTGAGCGCCGCTTCGTTGGCGCCGCCATGGGCGGGGCCCCACAGGCAGGCGATGCCGGCCGCGATGCAGGCGAATGGATTGGCACCCGAGGAGCCGGCGAGGCGGACCGTCGAGGTCGAGGCGTTCTGCTCGTGGTCGGCGTGCAGGATGAAGATCTTGCGCATCGCATTCTCGACCACCGGGTTCACCACATAGGGCTCGGCCGGCACTCCGAAGGTCATGCGCAGGAAGTTGCCGGTGTAGGACAGGCTGTTGTCCGGATACATGAAGGGCTGTCCGACCGAATATTTGTACGCCATCGCCGCGATGGTCGGCATCTTGGCGATCAGCCGGTGCGAGGCGATCATCCGCTGCTGCGGATCGGTGATGTCGGTCGAATCGTGGTAGAAAGCGGAGAGCGCGCCGACGACACCGCACATGATCGCCATCGGGTGCGCATCGCGGCGGAAGCCGCGGTAGAACTGGGCGAGCTGCTCGTGCAGCATCGTGTGGCGGGTGATGGTGCGGGTGAACTCGGTGAGTTCGCCTTGACTCGGAAGTTCGCCCCGCAGCAGGAGGTAGGCGACCTCCATGAAGGTCGAATGCTCGGCGAGCTGGTCGATCGGATAGCCGCGGTGGAGCAGGACGCCCTGATCGCCGTCGATATAGGTGATCGCCGATTCGCAGGCCGCGGTCGAGGTGAAGCCGGGATCGTAGGTGAACGCCCCGGTCTGGGCATAGAGTTTGCGAATATCGACCACATCGGGCCCGACGCTGCCTTCGCGCACCGCGAAATCGTGGGCGTTGCCGCCGATCGAGAGAGTGGCCGTGCCGTCCGCCATGTGTTCAATCCTCACTTGTTCGCCTGGTCCGCGATCCGGGCGAGGCTTTCCTCCCGCCCGAGCAGCACCAGCACATCGAAAATCCCCGGCGACGTCGCCCGGCCGGTCAGCGCCGCCCTCAGCGGCTGTGCGACCTGTCCCAGCTTGACGCCGGCCTCTTCGGCCACCTCCCGCACGGCCTGCTCTGTCGCCTCCTGGGTCCAGTCCGTGAGCGCCGCAAGGGCGTCGTGGACGAGGGCGAGCCGGTCCGCTGCGCCGCCCTCTAGCAAGCTTGCAGCCTTTTCGTCCATGTCCAAGGGACGGGTGCGGAACAGGAAGGTCGCGCCCTCCGCCAGTTCGTCGAGCGTCTTCGCGCGCGGCTTCAACTCCGGCATCGCCCGCGCGAGGAGCTCGATCTCGCCGGTGGCGAGGTCGCGGCCGATGAGGGCGGCGACCCGCCGCGCGACGAGCCCGGCGAGGCGGCCGTCGCTCGCCTCGCGAATGTAGTGGCCGTTCAGATTCTCGAGCTTCTTCATGTCGAAGCGCGACGGCGAACGGCCGACGCCGTCGAGGTCGAACCAGCGCACCGCGTCCTCGCGGCTGATGATTTCCTCGTCGCCATGGCCCCAGCCCAGGCGGAGGAGATAGTTGAACACGGTCTCGGGCAGCATGCCGAGCTCGTCCCGGTAGCTGTCGACGCCGACGGCGCCGTGGCGCTTCGACAACTTGGCGCCGTCCTGGCCGTGAATGAGGGGGACGTGGGCGTAGACCGGCTCCGGCCAGCCCATCGCCCGGACGATGACGAGCTGCCGGAAGGCGTTGTTGAGGTGATCGTCGCCGCGGACGACGTGGGTGACGCCCATGTCGTGATCGTCGACCACAACGGCCAGCATGTAGGTGGGGCTGCCGTCGGAGCGGAGCAGGACGAAATCGTCGAGTTCGGCATTCTGCACCGCGACCCGGCCCTGCACCCGGTCCTCGATCACCGTCTCGCCCTCGCGCGGGGCCTTGAGGCGGAGGACGAAGGGACCTTCGCCTTCCTCGCCGCCGCAGTCGCGCCAGCGGCTGTCGGTGCGAAACGGCCGGCGCTCGGCCTTCGCCCGCTCGCGCTGGGCGGCCAACTCCTCCTGGCTCATCCAGCATTTATAGGCATGGCCGCGGGCGAGCAGCTCGTTCGCCACTTCGGCGTGGCGGGCGGCGAATTGCGACTGGTAATATTCGTGCCCGTCCCAATCGAGGCCGAGCCAGCGCATGCCGTCGAGAATCGCGTCGATCGCCGCCTGGGTGGAACGCGCCTTGTCGGTATCCTCGATGCGCAGCAGGAAGCGGCCGCCGTGGCGGCGCGCATAGAGCCAGTTGAACAGGGCGGTGCGGGCGCCGCCGATGTGCAGGAAACCGGTGGGCGAGGGCGCGAAGCGCGTGACGACCGGACGGGGCGAAGGGATTGCGCTCAAGCGCCGATTCTCCAAGGATGCGGCCATGACGGCCGGTGACGCCAGCGCCCCTAGCATAGCCGACTTGCCGCCACCAAGGGGCGGCGCGGCGGGGGCGTGGGCGGGGCGCGCGGCGACGCGGCCGGCGAGGCTTCGATAAGTGGCGGCGAGGCGGGCGTATATGCCGGTCAGCGCCCGCCGATAGGGCTCGTCACGCCTTGCCGGATTGCCGTCGCCCGAAGCTTCGGCAAGCTCTCGGACCTCTTCC
>JBKBVA010000110.1:0-8056 GCA_046289665.1 Allosphingosinicella sp. | reverse complement strand
AACCCGCTTCTATCGTAGTGCACCCCCTGGGGCTCGAACCTAGGACCCGCTGATTAAGAGTCAGCTGCTCTACCAACTGAGCTATGCGTCCATGCCTGTCGGGCAGGCGCGTCATCTAGTCAGCGGCCGGGCGGATTGCAAGCGCCTGCGCGCGGCTTTTTGCCGCGGCGCGGCATGCGCCGCCCGGACGCGGGGGCGGCGGCGCCCCCGGGGCGGCTCAGCGGCCGCCGCCGAAGGTCATGGTGAGCGCGACGCCGCCCGACAGCTGGTCGCGCGAGCCGAAGCCGCGGACGAGCGGCGAATCGCCGGCGTCGGAGACCAGGCGTTCGTATTGCGCGAAGCCGTAGAGGCCCCAGCGCGGCGTCAGCGCGACGTGGAGCGAGGCGGTGGCGCCCAGGCCCTGCAGGCCGCCGTCGGGCGTGTAGACGGGCAGGCCCGTCGCCGCGGCCGATTGCGGCGATACGCCGAAATAGGCGCGCTGGTAGCGGCCGTTCGACCAGGTGACGCGCGGCCCGACGGCGAAGACATATTCGTCCTTGTCGCGGCTGATGAAATCGGCGCCGACATGGCCGGTCCAGCCGTCATGCCCGCCGAGGCCGCGCCGACCTTCCGCGCGCAGGCGGAAGCTTTCTCCGAGGTAATGCTGGACGAAGGCGCCGGCCTCGACCGTCCCCTTCACCTTCTCGACCGGCGCGCCGACGTCGGACGGCTTGCGGCTGCCCTGGTAGTTGAGGGCGGGGCCGATCTCGAAGCCGCCGCTCCGCACGATCGCGAAGCCGAAGCTTTCGTCCGGCGCCTCATATTCGAACGGCGTGTCGCCGCGGGTGAAGGAGACGTCGACGAGCGGGCGCCACTTGTGCCCGTCGGCGCCGGGATAGCTCGGTACCAGCTGCGGGCCGAGGCCGACGCGGTAGCGGCGCGGCTCCTTCGCCGTCTCCTCCCCTTCGTCCTGGGCGAGAGCGGGCGCGCCCGCGGCGAGGAGGAGGCCGGCGGCGGCGAGGCGAAAAGGCGCGGTCGATATCATTGCATTTCCTTGCGTGAGCGGGCGCCTTTCGGGCGGACCTGCCGGCCGGCGGCACCTTTTGCCCCGCCGGTTGTTGACATCAGTGTCAGCAGGACCCACCTTGAAAGTGCCGATGTTCCATCATCCCATCCGAATTAGCGTGGCAGACATCGACCACATGGGTCATGTCAACAACTCAGTTTATCTGCGCTGGGTTCAGGACGCGGTCGTGCGTTATTGGGAGAGCGCGGCGCCGGCCGAAGCGGTGGCGAACCACCTGTGGGTCGCGCTCAAGCACGAGATCAGCTACCGCAAGCCGGCCTTCCTCGAGGACGTGGTCGTCGCCGACGTCATCGCCGAGCAGGTGCAGGGCGCACGCGCCTTCTTCAGCACGGTGATCCGCCGCGGCGAGGAGGTGCTGGCCGAAGTGAAGAGCTGCTGGTGCTGCCTCGATTCGGCCTCGAAGCGCCCGGCACGGCTGGCGCGGGACGTGGCGAAGCTCTTCCTCCCCGACTGAAAAGCCCTCCCCTCCCCGGCCGCCGGGGTAGCGCCGGCGCGCAAGTCGTGACACGGAAAGGCGCGACGACGAGTCGCGGCTAACGGAGCGAATATGACGACCGAGCGCTACATGTCCGGCTTCGGCAACCACTTTTCCAGCGAAGCGGTGCCCGGCGCGCTGCCCGAAGGGCGCAATTCGCCGCAGCGGCCGGCCTTCGGCCTCTATGCCGAGCAATTGTCCGGCACCGCCTTCACGGCGCCGCGCCACGAAAACCGGCGCAGCTGGCTCTACCGGATGCGGCCCTCGGCCGAGCACCCGCCCTACCGCGCCTATGAAGGCGCCCCGCACTTCACCGCCGCGGCGCTCGCCGATCCGCTGCCGCCCAACCGGCTGCGCTGGGATCCGCTCGCCTTGCCCGAGGCGCCCACCGACCTCATCGACGGCATGACGACGATGATGGCGAACGGGGGCCCCGAAGCGCTGTCGGGCGTCGCCGTCCACCTCTACCGCGCCACGGCCGACATGGCGCACCGCTGCTTCTTCAACGCCGACGGCGAGATGCTGTTCATCCCCGAGCAGGGCCGGCTCGAATTGCTCACCGAGATGGGCCGGATCGAGGTCGCGCCCGGCGAGGTCGCGCTGGTGCCGCGCGGCGTGCGCTTCCGCGCGATGCTGCCCGACGGCGCGGCGCGCGGCTATGTCGCCGAGAATCACGGCGCCCTGTTCCGCCTGCCCGAGCTCGGCCCGATCGGATCGAACGGCCTCGCCAATCCGCGCGACTTCCTGACTCCCGCCGCCCAATATGAGGATGCCGAGGGCGCGGTGGAGCTGATCCAGAAATATCTCGGCCGGCTGTGGACGACGACGCTCGACCATTCGCCGCTCGACGTGGTCGCCTGGCACGGCAATCTCGCGCCCTGGAAATACGACCTCGCCCGCTTCAACACGATCGGCACGGTGAGCTTCGACCATCCCGATCCGTCGATCTTCACCGTCCTCACCTCGCCCAGCGAGACGGCGGGGCGCGCCAATGCCGACTTCGTCATCTTCCCGCCGCGCTGGATGGTCGCCGAGGACACGTTCCGCCCGCCCTGGTTCCACCGCAACGTGATGAGCGAGGCGATGGGCCTGATCCACGGCGCCTACGACGCCAAGGCCGACGGCTTCGCGCCGGGCGGCCTCTCGCTCCACAATCTGATGAGCGGCCACGGCCCCGACGTGGCGAGCTGGAAGGCGGCGAGCGAGACGGAGCTGAAGCCCCACAAGATCGAAGGCACGATGGCCTTCATGGTCGAAAGCTGCTGGCCCCTGCGCCCGACCCGCTTCGCGATGGAAACGGACGCGCTGCAGCGCGATTACGACGCGGCCTGGGGCGGCTTCCCGAAGGCGCGGCTGCCCAAGTAGCTACTTGCCGGCCGCAGTCTGCGCCCCGGATTCCGCTTTGTCACCGGCCAGCTGCCCCAGCTCGCCGCGCTCGCGCGCGCGGCGGCCGTAGACCAGCTCGAACAAAGGCGAGGCCATCAACGTCGTCACCACCGCCATCAGCACCAGCATCGAGAAGAGCGCCGGCTCGATGATGCCGCGCTGCAGGCCGATGTTGATGATGATCAGCTCCATCAGGCCGCGCGCGTTCATCAGCGCGCCGATGCCCATGGCGGTGCGATTGTCCTGCCCGGTGAGCCGCGCCGCCGCCCAGCAGGCGCCGCCCTTGGCGAGGATCGAGGCGCCGAGGATCGCCGCCGCGACCGCGACCAGGCCGAGGCTGTTCACCATCGTCAGCTGCGTGTTGAGGCCGGAGAAGGTGAAGAACATCGGCAGCAGCAGCACGACCGTGAACGGCTCGAGCTGCTTCCTGAGGCCGTCGGCGAGCAGGCCGCGCGGCATGACGGTGCCGAGGATGAAGCCGCCGAACACGGCATGGATGCCGATCGCGTCCATCGCGAAGGCGGAGAGCATGAACAGCATCAGCACGACGGCGAGGATCGCAGGCGTCACGTCCCCCTCCCGCTCCGCCCAGCGGCCAAGCGGCGCCAGCAGGCGCGGCCCCAGCGTCAGCATGAAGGCCGCGAAGGCGACGCCGCCGACGATCGCCTTCAAGGCCACGCCGGCGCCGTCGCCGAAGCTCGCCAGCACGATCGCCAGCACCGTCCACGCCCCGGCGTCGTCGATCGCGCCGGCGGAGAGGGAGAGTGTGCCGAGCGGCGAGTTGGAAAGGCCACGCTCGTGGATGATCCGCGCCAGCATCGGGAAGGCGGTGATCGAGATGGCGGCGCCCATGAACAAGGTCGCCTGGAACGCCGTCACCTTCTCCGTGAACAGGCCGGGCATGCCGAGCAGCCACGGCGTGATCAGCAGCGCGACGAGGAACGGCGCGGCCATGCCGGAGATGGAGACGGCGGCGGCGCTGCGGCCGTTGGCGCGGAAATGCTCGCTCCGGAAGCCGAGGCCGACCAGGAACATGTAGAGCCCGACGCCCATCTGCGCGCCGACGAACAGGACGCTCTTCGATTCCGCCGGGAAGATCGCCTGCTGCACCTCCGGCAGGAACAGTCCGAAAAGAGAGGGGCCGAGGATCACGCCGGCCATCATCTCGCCGACCACCTGCGGCTGGCCCAGCCAGCGGCTGGCCGCCCAGCCGACCGCGCGGCAGGTGGCGATGATGACGAACATCTGCAGAAAGAAGGCGATGCTGAGCTCGGCCGGCGTCATGGCGTCGATCCCCCGAAACGCGCCCCCCGGCGTGCGCAAGTCCGCTCACCGGATGCCGGATTTCCTGTTTTTCCGCAAGCGCTTGCTGACGGGCAGGCAGCGCCGGCAAGCGCCCGGTTTCATTCGCTGCGCGCCGCCCTGACCCGGCTGCCGTCGCCGCGGATGAGCTCGAAGGCGGGGGCGGCGGTGCCGGCGACTTCGTAGCGGACGCGGGTCAGCGGATCGCCGTCGGCGAAGGCGAACAGGTTGGGCCCGACGGCGAGCAGGCGCATCTTCGGCCCGCCGTCGCGCTGGAACATCAGCTTGCCGTCCTCGACCGTCACCTGGCGCTCGCCGAAGCGGCCGGCATAGGCGGCGAGCGGCAGCGCCGGCGCCACCGGATCGGCCTTGGCCGCGAGGACGGCGGCCAGGCCCTCGAGGAGCGCCTTGTCGCGCCCGGTGGCGGTCGCCGCGAGCCGGCGCGCCGCGCGGCCGTGGGCGACGTCCAGCGCCTTTTCCGGCGCCACCGCGAGGGTCGGCGCGATGCCGACCGCCTCCCAGTCCTTGCCGGTCGAGGCGAGCACCGCGCGGCCGACGGAGACGCTCAGCACGAGGCCGCCGGGGATCGGATAGAGGTCGTTGCGGAAGCCGGCGCCGGCGGTGGTCTCGCCGATCAGCTCGCCGACCTTGAAGCCGGCGATGTGGCCGGCGAATTCCTCGGCGGCCGACGCGCTGCGGCCGCTCGCCAGCACGTAGAGCGGCTTGCCGACCATGCGGCCGGCGGGAAGGTCCTTCAGCGTCGAGAGCGTGTCGACATTCTCGTCCCCACGCATGTGGAAGGTGACGATGTGGCGGTCCGGCTCCATGAAGTGGCTGATGAGGTACTGGACGGCGTGCGGGCTGCCGCCGCCGTTGCGCCGGATGTCGATGATCGCCGCGTCGCCGCCCTTCAGGAAGCGCATCGCGTCGTCATAGGCGGCCGCGCTCTTCGCGCCGGCCCACATGAAGCCGTCGACGGCGAGATAGCGGATATTGCCGTCGAGCACCTTCATCTCGGTGAGGCCGTGGTTGCGCGCCGCCGCCAGCCGCTCGAACTGCGCTTCGTCCGGCCCCCCGTCGCTCCCGCCGCTGCGCAGCATCGCCGCCTGGGCGGGATCGAACGAGATATTGAGATGCTTGTCCTTGCCGGCGCGTTCGAGGTCGGCGTTGATCCGCTCGGCGAGGGCCTGGGGCGTGTCGACATCGTAGCGGCCCGCGGCGAGGCTCTCGGCCAGCGCCGCGTCGATCGTCGCGCGCCTCTCGGGCAGCACGTAATTCTCCGCGATCAGGCGGCGCACCTCGGCCACGGCCTGGCGCGCATCGAACGGCGCCTCCGCCTGCGCCGCGGCCGCCTGCGACCCGGCGGGCTGGGCCGTCTGGGCGACGGCCGCCGCCGCCACCGCCACCGCACCGGCCCCCATAACTACCACGATCCGCCGCATCTTTCCGTCTCCAGCCCCGTGTTCAATCCGCAGCCTCGTTATCCGCTGGAGGCGGCGCCGCTTTCGTGCAAATGTGGCCGCCGGCTTGCCAGTTTCTGGCAAAGAGCGGGACGGAAACGGTGGCTGCACGCAAGAAGCTCGACCCGCTCGACTTGAAGCTGCTCGACTGCCTGCAGCAGGACAATCTGCTCACCGCCGAGGCGCTGGCCGAGCGGGTCGGGCGCTCGCCTTCGGCGGTCGCGCGGCGGCTGCGGCAGCTGCGCAGCGGCGGCGCCATCGCCGCCGACCGCGCGATCGTTTCGGAAGAGGCCGCCGGGCGGCCGCTGTTCGTGATCGTCCAGCTCCAGCTCGAGCGGCATGCGCTGAACGAGGTGGAGGCGTTCCGCCGCCAGCTCGTCGCCTCCGAGCACGTCCAGTTGTGCTGCGAGGTGTCGGGCGCCTTCGACATGCTGCTGATGGTGGTGGCCGCCGACATGGACGCCTACAACGCCTTCGCCGACGGCCTGCTCGCCAGCCACAAGGCGGTGCGGCGCTACGAGACCAGCTTCGTCAAGAAGCGGCTCAAGGCGAGCCTCGCCCTCCCCCTCGCCCACCTCGCCCGCGCAGGCTAAGGCGCTCCACATGGAAGAAACGAGCGACGTCCTGATCGTCGGCGCGGGGCATAACGGCCTGGTTTGCGCCTGGTACCTGGCCGCCAAGGGGCTGAAGGTGACAGTATTGGAGCGGCGGCACGTGGTCGGCGGCGCGGCGGTGACCGAGGAATTCGCGCCCGGTTTCCGCAACTCCACCGCCAGCTACACGGTGAGCCTGCTCAACCCGAAGGTGATCGAGGACATGGGCCTCTATCGGCACGGGCTGAAGGTCGTGCTGCGCAAGGTCGACAATTTCCTCCCGACGCTCGGGCCCGACCACCTGCTTTCCGGCCGCGGCGGGCTGACGCGGCGGGAGATCGCGCGGCATTCGGAGAAAGACGCGCAAGGCTATGACGCCTATTCCGCCGCGCTGGAGTCGGTGGTCGCGATCCTGCGCCAGTGGATCCTGCGAGCGCCGCCCAATGTCGGCGGCGGGCTGGGCGACATGCTCTCCGCGCTGAAGCTCGGCAACGGCATCCGCGCGATGCACGCCGAGGAGCAGCGGGTGCTGTTCGACTTCTTCACCAAATCGGCCGCCGACATCCTCGAGCGCTATTTCTCGACCGACATCGTGCAGGCGCTGTTCGGCTTCGACGCGGTGGTGGGCCATTATGCCAGCCCCTACACGCCGGGTTCGGCCTATGTCCTTCTCCACCATCTGTTCGGCGAGGCGGCGGGCGTGTCCGGCGCCTGGGGGCACGCGATCGGCGGCATGGGCGCGATCACTGAGGCGATGGCCAAAGCGTGCCGCGAGAAAGGGGTCGAGATCGTGCTCGACGCGCCGGTCGAGGAGATCGTCGTCGAGAGAGGCCGGGCGGCGGGGGCGGTGGCGGCGGGCCGGACCTACCGCGCCAGGGCGGTGGCGGCGAATGTCGGCCCCAAGGTCCTGTTCGGCGATTTGCTCCCGGCCGGCGCGGTGGCGCCCGAGATCGAGCGGCGGATGGCGGGGTGGAGCGCCGAATCGGCGACGTTCCGGATGAACGTCGCCCTCTCCGAGCTGCCCCGCTTCACCAGCCTGCCCGCGCCCGGCGACCATCTTACTGCCGGCATCATCATCGCGCCCTCGCTCCAATATATGGACCGCGCCTATACCAGCGCCCGTAGCGAAGGATGGGCGCGCGAGCCGATCGTCGAGATGTTGATCCCCTCGACGCTCGACGACAGCCTCGCCCCGGCGGGCGCGCACGTCGCCAGCCTGTTCTGCCAGCATTTCCCCTACGAGGTGGAGGGCGGCTGGGAGGCGCGGGCCGAGGCGGCGGCGGACCATATCATCGCCCATGTCGACCGCTACGCGCCCGGCTTCGCCGCCTCGGTGGTCGGACGGCTGGCTTTGTCGCCCTGGCATCTCGAGCAGCGCTTCGGCCTCACCCGCGGGGATATCTTCCACGGCAAGATGGGCCTCGACCAGCTCTTCTCCGCCCGGCCGATGCTCGGCCATGCCGATTACCGCATGCCGCTTCCCGGCCTCTATCTGTGCGGGTCCGGCGCGCATCCCGGCGGCGGCGTCACCGGCGCGCCGGGCCACAATGCGGCGCGGGCGATCCTCGCCGACCGCAGGAAGCGGCGCTAGGCGCTTTCCTCCGCGCGGGTGCGCGCGGCGTAGAGGGCGATCGCCGCCGCGTTGGAGACGTTGAGGCTCTCCATCGCGCCGCCGATCGGCAGGCGGGCGAGCGCGTCGCAATGCGCCTCGGTATTCTGGCGCATCCCCTCGCCTTCGGCACCGAGGACGAGCGCGACCCGGGCCGGCCCGAGC
>JBKBVA010000010.1:0-23417 GCA_046289665.1 Allosphingosinicella sp. | reverse complement strand
GGCTCTGGCTGCTCGGCACCACCGCGCTGCTGCCCATCGCCACCGGCCAGGTGCTGGCGCAGTCCCTGCCCGGCGCGCTGACCGGCCCGGCCGGCGGGCAGGTCGTCGCCGGCCAGGCGGCGATCGCGCAGGCTGATCTCCGGCTGTCGGTCGTCCGCGCCTATGCCGAAGCCGCCGCCGCAGAGAGGCGGCTTGTAACGGCGCGCGATCAAGTGCGTATCGCGACGGAGGCGCTGCGCGCCGCGCAGGTTCGCGTCCAGGCGGGCCGAGCCTCGCCGATCGAGGTCCAGCGCGCCGACGTGGCTCGCGTCAATGCCGAGACGGCCCTTGCCCGCGAAGAACGCGCCGTCGAGGTTGCGCGCTACAGCCTCTCACGGATTGTCGGGCAACCGATCACAGGGCCGCTCGATGCGGGCTGGTTCGGCCAGGTGCCGGCAGGCTATGGGCCGCTCCGTCCGATCGAGAGCGCCGGCACATTGGCGCTCGCTGCGGCCGACGCCGACCTCGCCATAGCCGACGCAGGGGTTCGGCTCGCCCGTTCGCAGCGTGTGCCCGATCTAACTGTTGGCGCCGGCGCCCGTCGGTTCGAGCAGACCAACGACACGGCGGCGATCTTCAGCCTGTCGATCCCGCTCCCGCTGTTCAACAATGGGCGCGCGGCGCTGTCACAGGCTTCGGCCGAACGGCAGCGGGCAGAGGCGCAACGCCGGGTCACCGCGCTCGACGTCGATCAGGCCATCGCCCGCGCACAAGCGGACGCTGCCAATGCCGCGACCAGCGCCGCGACCGCGAGCGGTCCTGCGCTGGCGGCGGCCGAGGAAGCCGCCCGCATCGCCCGCATCGGCTACCGGGAAGGCAAGTTCGGCCAGCTCGACCTGCTCGACGCCGAACGCACGCTTGCCGAGACGCGCGCAGCCGCAATCGACGCGCTGCTCTCCTACCACATCGCCCAGGCGCAGCTCGAGCGGCTGACCGCACGCGCGCCGACTACCCAGGGGGAAAACCCATGAAGACCCGTTTTGCAGCGGTCCTGCCGCTCACCCTCGCCGCCGCCCTCGCTGTCGCGGGATGCTCCGGCGGCGACCCCGCGCCGGAGAACGCCGATGCCGGGAACACCGCGCAAGCCGGCAAGGAAGGCGGTCACGCGGAAGAAGAAGGCGAGATCGAGTTGACGCCGCAGCAGATACGCGCGGCAGGCATCGAGCTGGTCCGTGCGGTGCGCAGCGGTGGTGGCGCGCTCACGCTGCCGGCGACGATCGAAGGCGATCCGCAAGGCATGCAGGTGGTGTCGGCCACGATCGGCGGGCGCGTGGTGTCGCTCACCCGCAATCTCGGTCAATCGGTCGGCCGGGGGCAAACGCTCGCGGTGATCGAAAGCCGTGAGGCGGCGTCGCTTAACGCCGAGATCGAGGCAGCACGCGCCAGGCTCGGACTTGCTGAATCCAATCTTCGCCGCGAACAGCGCCTGTTCAACGAGCGCGTCTCGCCCGAGCAGGATCTGATCGCCGCACGAACGGCGGCGACCGAGGCGCGGATCGCGTTGCGCCTCGCGCAGCAGCAGGTCGCCGCGGCCGGTGGCCAAGGCGGCGCGCTCAACCGCGTCAGCATTGCATCGCCGCTGTCCGGCCAGGTGGTCGCGCGCAGCGTGACGCTCGGCCAGACGGTCGCGGCCGGCGCGGAGTTGTTCCGGGTCGCCGATCTTTCGCGCGTGGCGGTCACGCTCGCCCTCTCGCCGGCTGATGCCGGCAGGGTGCGGCCGGGATCGGACATCGAGGTCGTCGCGGGGGAACGCAGGTCGGTGGCGAGGGTCGATTTTGTCTCGCCGATCCTCGACGAGGCGACGCGGCTCGTGACGGTGATCGCGGTGATCGACAACCGCTTGGGCCAATGGCGGGTCGGCGAGCCGGTGACCGCGTCGATCCGGCTGGCCGGCGGCGATGCCGGCGCCGGTTCGGTGCTGGTCCCGCAAAGCGCGGTGCAGACCGTCGAAGGCCGACAGATGGTGTTCGTGCGCACCGAGCACGGCTTCCGGGCAACCCCGGTCACGCTCGGAGCCCCAAGCGGCGACAATGTGGCCGTGACCTCGGGCCTTCGCGGCGACGAACAGCTCGCCGGCGCCAACAGCTTCACCCTCAAGGCCGAACTCGGCAAGGGCGAAGCCGAGCATGGAGGCCATTGACCGCCATGATCGACCGCATCGTCACATTCTCCGTCGAGCGCCGCTGGTTCATCCTGCTGCTGACGCTCATCGCCGCGGTGATCGGCGGCTGGGCCATCAGTCGCCTGCCGATCGACGCCGTTCCCGACATCACCAACAATCAGGTGCAGGTGAACATCACCGCGCCGGCGCTCTCGCCCGAGCTGGTCGAGAAGCAGGTCGCCTTCCCGATCGAGAACGCGCTCGCGGGCGTTCCCGGCCTTGAATACACGCGGTCGCTGAGCCGCAACGGCTTCGCCCAGGTGACGGCGGTCTTCTCCGATTCGACCGACATCTATTTTGCGCGCCAGCAGGTGTCCGAACGCCTGCGCGTCGCTGAGGAAAGCCTGCCCGAAGGTGCGGTCCCGACCATGGGGCCGATCGCGACCGGCCTCGGCGAAGTCTATATGTGGACGGTCCATCTCGAACATCGCCGGGAGGACCGGCACCGGCCCGGCGAGCCGGGCATCCAGCCCGACGGCAGCTACATCACGCCCGAAGGCGAGCGGCTCGTCACCGAAGCCGACAAGGCGACCTATCTGCGCACCGTGCAGGACTGGATCGTCGCTCCGCTGCTCAGGAACACGCCCGGCCTCGCCGGCGTGGACTCGATCGGCGGCTATGTGAAGCAGTTCCAGGTCGTGCCGGACGTGCAGCGCCTCGCCGCCATCGGCATGAACCTGTCCGACCTCGCCCGCGCGCTCGAAGAGAACAATGTCGGCGTGGGCGCCGGCGTCGTGAACCGCGGCGGCGAAGGTCTGGCAGTCCGCTCGGACGCACGCATCCGCAATGTCGGAGAGCTGGCGAGCACCGTGATCGCGACGCGCGAAGGCGTGCCGATCCGGCTTGATTCGGTGGCGCAGGTGCGCCTTGGCCAGGCGATCCGCTACGGCTCGGCGTCGGAGAATGGCGAGGAGGTCGTCGTCGGCACCGCGATCATGCGGATCGGCGAGAACAGCCGCACCGTCGCATCGGCAGTCGCCGAGCGGCTGAAAGAGATCAACGCCTCGCTTCCGACCGATGTCGTGGTGCAGCCGGTGCTCGACCGCACCGCGCTGGTCAATTCGACCATCAAGACGGTCGCCAAGAATCTCACCGAAGGCGCGCTGCTCGTCATCGTCGTGTTGTTCGTGCTGCTCGGCAACTTCCGGGCCGCGCTGATAGCGGCGCTGGTGATCCCGATCACCATGCTGATGACCAGCTTTGGCATGCTGCGCGGCGGCGTCTCGGCCAACCTGATGAGCCTTGGCGCTCTGGACTTCGGCCTGATCGTCGATGGCGCCGTCATCATTGTTGAAAATGCGCTCAGGCGCATCGCAGAGCGGCAGCATCACTATGGCCGCACGCTCAGCCTCGACGAGCGGCTGTCGGTCGTCGCGACGGCCGCGCGCGAGATGATCCGCCCGTCGGTGTTCGGGCAGGCGATCATCATCCTCGTCTATGTCCCGCTGCTGACGCTCACCGGCGTCGAGGGCAAGACGTTCACGCCGATGGCGCTCACCGTCATCATCGCGCTCGTCTGCGCCTTCGTCCTCTCACTCACTTTCGTGCCGGCGATGCTGGCGATCTGGCTGTCCAAGCCGGTGGAGGAGAAGGAAGGCCGCATCATGGCCTGGCTCAAGCGCAGATATGAGCCCGGATTGGACCGGGCCATGAAGCGCCCGAACATGACGATGGGGATCGGCCTCGGCGCGTTTCTTGCCGCCATCCTGACCTTCTCCTTCCTCGGCCAGGAGTTCCTGCCCCAGCTCGATGAGGGCGATCTGACTGCGCAGGTGCTGCGCATCCCCGGCACATCGGTCGATCAGAGCCAGGCGATGCAATCGCGCATCGAACGGGAGATCGCGCGGCTGCCGGAGGTGCGATTCGTGTTCTCCAAGACGGGCACGGCGGAGCTGGCCTCCGATCCAATGCCGCCCAACATCTCCGACACCTTCATCATCATGAAGCCGCGCGACGAGTGGCCAGACAGCAACCTCTCGAAAGCCGAGTTGGTGGCCAAGGTCGAGCGCGTGCTCGAAGGGCTGCCCGGCGGCGCGTTCGAGATCAGCCAGCCGATCCAGATGCGGTTCAACGAGCTGATCGCCGGCGTGCGGGGCGATGTCGCGGTCAAGGTGTTCGGCGACGATACCGAGGCGATGACCGCGACGGCAAACCGGATCGCGGCGATCCTCAGGCAAACCCAAGGCGCGACCGATGTGCGCGTCGAGCAGACCGAGGGTCTGCCGATGCTCGACATCCGCCCACGCCGCGACATCATGTCGAGGCTCGGGATCACGGCGCGCACCGTGCAGGACACGGCGTCGGCGGCGATCGGCGGCCGCGACGCCGGCATGATCTTCGAGGGCGATCGTCGCTTCGCCGTCACGATCCGGCTATCGGATGCGGCCCGAGCCGATCTCCAGACGCTGGGCCAGGTGCCGGTGCCGCTACCCGACGGCGGTTTCGTGCCGTTGCAAAGCGTTGCCGAGATCGGCGTCACGGACGGTCCCAACCAGATCAGCCGCGAGAACGGCAAGCGGCGTGTGGTCGTTCAGGCCAACGTGCGTGGGCGCGATGTCGCCAGCGTCGTGGCGGACGCGCAAGCTGCGATCGAAAGCCAGGTTCGGCTCCCCGCCGGGCAATATCTCGATTGGGGCGGCCAGTTCGAGAACCTCCAGTCGGCCAGCCAGAGGCTCATGCTGGTCGTGCCGGCCTGCTTCGCGCTCATCATCCTGCTGCTCTACGGCGCATTGGGTAGCGTGCGCGACGCGGCGATTGTCTTCACCGGCGTGCCGCTGGCGCTGGTCGGGGGTGTGCTAGCGCTCGCTTTGAGGGGCATGCCCTTCTCGATCTCGGCGGCGGTCGGGTTCATCGCCCTGTCCGGCATCGCCGTGCTGAACGGCCTCGTCATGGTCTCGTCGATCCAGGACCTGATGGCGCGCGGCATGGACCGCGCCAGGGCCGCCCATGAAGGCGCGATGATGCGATTGCGGCCGGTCGTCATGACGGCGCTGGTGGCGAGCCTCGGCTTCGTGCCGATGGCGATCGCCACCGGATCGGGCGCGGAGGTGCAGAAGCCGCTCGCCACCGTGGTGATCGGCGGCCTGATCTCGGCGACCCTGCTCACGCTGTTCGTGCTGCCGACGCTCTACGCCCGCTATGGGCGCAGGGAAACGGATATCCCGGCACGGGAGGAGCGGGACGACGCGCCACCTGCTGATCCGGTCGAGGCTCCGCTGTGAGTCTCGACAATCATCGCACCCTTGTCTTCGCCGTCCGGGCTGAACGGCGGGCGGCTATGCCGTCCGCCGCAAGGCCCACCAGCGAAGAGGGGCGCGGACCATGAAGGAGATCACCGCTTTCGCCCTGACCATCACGCCGATCCGGGCTTGGACTTATATCGCCGATCTGGCCGCGTTCGCACTGTGGCATCCGACCTATCGCTTTCGCGGCGTCGCTACCCCACACGCCGAAGTCGGTTTGACCTTCGGCATGCTCAAGGGGGAGCTGCCGCTAAGCACCGAAGCGAGGATCGTCGCCTACGATCGAGCGCAGCGGTTCGCCTGGCGCATCGGCCTCGGCGGGGTGTTCACCCTGAGCGAGGAATATGCGCTCGAAGAGGCCGGCCCGCAGACACGAGTTCGCCATACGGTCACGATCGAAGGCGCGCTGAGTCCGCTCAGTTATCTTGTGCGGCGACGCCTTCGCCGCTCCATGCGGACGCAAGATGCGGCGCTAGTGCGCTACCTCACCAGGGAGGTGCGCGGCAGCAGCTTCACCATCAATCGCCACCGCCGGCGCGCCCGCAAAGCCCAGCCCCCCCGAAAGGCTGCGAATGACTGACCCTGCTTCCGCGGGCGCGCCCAGCGAGCGCCGCACGCTCTGGATCGTGCTCGTCCTTAACGCCGGTATTGCAATCGCCTTCTTGGTCGCCGGAGTGACGGCCGACTCCAGCGCGCTGCTCGCCAATGGCCTCGACAATCTGTCGGACGCGGCAGTCTACGCGCTCAGCCTGGCCGCACTCGGCCGGGCCGCCAAGTGGAAGGTCGGGGCCGCAACTGTGTCGGGTGTCATGCTGCTGGTATTCGCCGGCGGCGTGCTGCTCGACGTGGGTCGGCGCTATCTCCAAGGGAGCGAGCCGATCGGCGTCACCATGATGTTGATGTCAGCCGTGGCTGCGGCCGTGAACTATGCCTGCCTGAAGTTGCTTCAGCGGGTCCGCGAGCCCGACGTCAACCTACGTGCGGCGACGACATTCAGCTTCAACGACTTCATCTCGAACGGCGGCATTCTCGTCGCCGGCGCCCTGGTGTGGTGGTTGGGATCGAACTGGCCCGATCTGGTTGTGGGGTTCGCCACTGCCCTTATCGCCGTCAAGGGCGGCATCGAAATCCTGCGCGATGCACGGCGCGAAGCCCATGAAATCAAGGAGAAGGACGCATGACCGAGACGTTTCGGCTCGATCTGCCGTTGTTGTTGCCCGAGATCCCCGACGAGTCCGATGCGTGCATCGGCAGATTGACCGAGATGCTGGGAGCGCGGCCGGGAATCGGGACGGCGCATGTCGTTGCTGCTGCCGGCGGCGCGCCGGCACAGCTCTGCGTGCATTACGATCCCGACATCCTTTCGCTCGCGCGCATCCGCGAGATCGTCCGCGCCGCTGGGGCCGCGATCAGCGACCGCTATGGCCATATTCTTTGGGAGGTCGCCGGCATTGGTCATGCGCGCCGCGCACGCACGATCGCTGAAAGCCTCCGCGCGCTGACCGGCGTGATCGAGGCGGATGCCTCGGTCGCGGGCATGGTGCGGGTCGAATATGATCGCGAGCAGCTCTCCAGCGACGACCTTCGCGCCGAGCTGACGAAGCTGGGCGCGGTCGCCCAACCTGCACCGAAGAAGGCCGGGGACCATCATGGTCATGATCATGCCCGCGATCGACCCGAGCCGGAGCACGCCCCCGGTGACGGCCACGACCATGCGCATGGCGGCGTTCTCGGTCCGAATACCGAACTGATCTTCGCGCTGGCCTGCGGCACCCTTCTGGCGATCGGGTTCGGCATCGAAAAGCTGGTCGCAGGTGCCCCGGAATGGCTGCCGACGGCACTCTATATCGGCGCATACGGCTTCGGCGGCTTTTTCACGCTGCGCGAGGCGATCGACAACCTTCGCCTGAAGAAGTTCGAAATCGACACGCTGATGCTGGTCGCTGCCGCTGGCGCCGCCGCGCTCGGCGCGTTCGCCGAAGGCGCGCTGCTCCTGTTCCTGTTCAGCCTGGGCCACGCACTCGAACACTATGCGATGGGCCGCGCGAAGCGCGCGATTGAAGCGCTCGCCGAGCTGGCGCCACGGCGCGCCACGGTCCGTCGAGCGGACGGCGGCACGAGCGAGGTTCCGGTCGAAGACTTGAAAATCGGGGAGATCGTCGTTGTGAAACCCGATGAGCGGGTCGCGGCGGACGGCTTCGTCGTCAAGGGCACAACAGCCATCGACCAGGCTCCGGTGACGGGCGAAAGCATGCCCGTCGATAAGCGACCCGTCATGGATGACGCCGCCGCACGCGCCAACCCCGATCGGGTCGATGCGGCGCATCGGGTGTTCGCCGGCACAATCAACGGCAGCGGCCTCATCGAGATCGAGGTGACGCGGCTGTCCAACGAAAGCACGCTCGCCAAGGTGGTTAAGCTCGTCAGCGAGGCGGAAACTCAGAAATCGCCGACGCAGCGGTTCACCGACAGGTTCGAGCGCGTCTTCGTGCCGGCCGTCCTGACGCTCGCTTTCGTCCTGCTGTTCGCATGGGTGGTCGTGGATGAACCGTTCCGCGACAGCTTCTATCGCGCGATGGCGGTGCTGGTCGCCGCGAGCCCCTGTGCACTCGCCATCGCTACGCCGAGCGCCGTCCTCTCAGGCGTCGCGCGAGCGGCGCGGGGCGGCGTGCTGATCAAAGGGGGCGCCCCGCTTGAGCTGCTTGGCTCGCTTGATGCGATCGCCTTCGACAAGACCGGCACGCTCACCAAAGGCAAGCCGCGCATCCAGCAGGTCATCACTGCCCCCGGCGTGTCCAAGGAGGACATGATGGCCGTCGCGGTGGCGGTCGAATCGCTGAGCGATCATCCACTTGCGCAGGCAATCGCGCGAGATGGGCGCGAGCATATCGGCGCGCGTCAAGTTCCCCACGCGGAGAACCTGAAGAGCCTCACAGGTCGCGGCGTCTCGGCCGTTGTCGATGGACGAGAAGTCCTCATCGGCAAGGCCGAGATGTTCGGCACCGACGGCATCGCGCCTCTCTCGCAGGACGTGCGCGACATCCTGTCGCCGCTCCGGGAGACCGGGCAGACGATCATGATCGTCCGCCACGGCGAGCGGGATCTCGGCGTCATCGGGTTGCTCGACACGCCACGACAGGGAGCGCGGGAAGCTCTCGAACGGCTGCGCGCAATCGGCATCCGGCGCATGATCATGATTTCCGGCGATCACCAGCTTGCCGCCGAAGCAATCGCCAAGGACGTAGGGCTCGACGAAGCCTGGGGCGATCTCCTGCCAGAGAACAAGGTCGACGCCATCAAGAAGCTGCGCGCCGATGCCAAGGTCGCGATGGTTGGCGACGGTGTGAACGACGCACCCGCTTTGGCGACGGCGACGGTAGGCATAGCGATGGGCGCCGCCGGATCGGACGTCGCGCTTGAGACAGCCGACGTCGCGCTCATGGCCGACGATCTATGGCATCTACCGTTCGCTGTCGGTCTGAGCCGCAGCACGCGGTCGATCATACGCCAGAATGTCTTCGTCAGCCTGGGCGTTGTCGCAATCCTCGTGCCAGCCACAATCTTCGGGCTTGGCATTGGACCAGCGGTGGCGATGCACGAAGGGTCGACCTTGTTGGTCGTCTTCAATGCTTTGCGACTGCTGGCTTATCGCGATCCCGCGCATAGAGTTACCCAGCCGTCCGCGCTCCCAGGCCGCGAAGCTCTGTAGCGGTTGTGAGTCGCGCTCCCGATGCCATTTGACATCCGCCAACTTCGCTACGCCATTGCGGCTGCGGATCACGGCAGCTTCTACCGCGCTGCACGTGCTTTAGACATCGAGCAATCCACGCTTAGTCGTAACATTCTCAAATTGGAGCGCGCCGTCGGCACGCCCATATTCGAGCGATCGCGCGCGGGCGTCACGACAACGCTTGCAGGCAACACCTTTCTGCGAGGCGCGAGGTCAATCGTGGTGAACGCGGACAAGCTTGTAGCGATGATGCGCGCTGCTGGTCAGGGCCGCGCTGGTGGTCTCCGGTTGGGACACAATAGCTCAGTTTCAGCGGGCCACCTTCGGGCGACAATGATGAACTGGAGCCAAGCGCATCCTGCTGTGGAAGTCGAATGTGTTGAGGCGGACCGCAACGTCCTGCTCGCTGGGTTGGATACCAGCGAGATCGACATTGCGATTTTGATGGGTGCACTTAGCCACGATGGCTTTCGCTGCGAGGCGTTGTGGAGCGAGCGGGTGCTTGTCGCGCTCCCGGCATCTAGTCCTTTGGCCGAACGCGAAGTAGTTCATTGGACAGACCTGCGGAACGAGCGATTTCTGCTGCCCGCAGCCGACCCCGGCTCCGAAATCCGCGACATGCTGCTTGGCAGATTGCCGGCGTCAGCCTCTAAGCCGGACATTCGAATGCACCAGTCGAGCCGCGAGACGATCCTAAGCGTATTAGGCGGGGGCCGCGGAGTGACCATCGTTTGTGAGGGTGCAACGGGGGCACGTTATCCCGACGTGGTGTATCGCCCGATCCACGGGGAACAAGGGCCGGCGCTGATTGGCTATTCGGGCTATTGGCGCGATGACAACCGCAACCCCGCGCTCCGGCGATTCCTTGGATTTATCAAGACGCGCTATGCGCTCTCTTTTGATTTGGTGCAGCAATTCCAGTAAGTTACGCATACATCTCTCGGGAGTAATCACCGTGTTGCCAGGCAAGACAATCATCATCGTGCTAGTTACCTTGGCTATCGGGTTCGCAGGAGGTTTCGTCTTGCGGCCGGTGATCGCGCCACCGCAGCAAGCCGATACTATTGCTGTTGCATCGCCGGCGCCGCCCGTAACAGGCGAGGCGCGCGGCACGCAGTATTTCGTGGCTCATATCGACGAGGCCCGTCAGGTCGTCGCCGGATGCCGCGATGGATCTGTGCGTGGCGAAGAATGTGCCACAGCGGAGGAAGCAATCATCAAGGTCGATGCGCAGGAACGTCGGAAGCGCTTCCTCGGCAACTGATCCTCGCGGGACGATTAGCCCTTCGCGCTGCGCCGTCCGCGCGCAAAGCCTCGGTCGCTCGCCATGAAACGCACAAGCATCGGCGCGACCAGCTTCTCCGGCGTCACGGCCTCGCCGCCAGTCTCTGCCGCCAGAGCGGCGGCATAGGCGGCAAGATCGCGGTGCACGGTCGCAGGCAGCTCTACGGTGAGCTTTACCGGCCGGTCGTCGGCGAGCGGCCCGAGCTTCAACTTCGTCATCGCGTTCCTCCGATGGGTTCAAGCACCAGATCGCGCGTGATGACCACACGCAGCGGATGCCCAGGCCGGATGGTGAGCGTCGGTTGCACATTGAGTTGGCGACGCACGATCTGCTGCCCGGTCTGGTTGATGGTGTCCTGCGATCCCCGACGCAGAGCGCGGGTCAGGGCATCCTCACTATCCACGCTCAGCTCGGCGCCCACGCCGAGCAGCGTCGAAACCGCAGCAGCTTTGAGCAGATTGCCCCAATGCTGGTTCACGCGGTCCTGTAGCCCCGCGAAGCCCGATCCGTCCGCGCCGGGCTGGCGCTCGAGAACGATCGAGCGCCCATCCGGCATGATGAGGCGATCCCAGGCAAGCAGCACGCGGGTCTGCCCGGCGGCGACCTCGCTGTCATATTCGCCAATCAGCCGCGCACCCTGCGGAATCAGCAGGATGCGGCCGGTGGGGCTGTCATAGACGTTGGTCGTCACCTGGGCGGTGATCTGGCAGGGCAGGTCGGAACGGATGCCGGTGATGAGCGCGGCCGGGATGACGGCGCCGGCCTGCACGATGTTGGGCGATGCCGGCGCAACTAACCGCTCGACGCTGACCGTGCGCTGGTTGGACGTCTGCGCCATGAAGGCGCGCTTGGTGGGCGGGTCTCCCTGCGCCGCTGTCGCCTGCTGCGGCTGTCGGGCGGCCGGATCGGGCAGCGCCAGCGTCGGCGCGGCGGCAGCTCCGCCAGCATTGGCCGAGTTGCCGCCGAGGAACACGCCGCTCATACGGGCGGCGTCGCGCTCCTGTTGCGCGCGCTGGCGCGCGGCCTCAGCCGCCTGCGCGCGCGGATCGGGCTCCCCCGGCTGCGCGCCGACCGGCGGCACCGGCACGTTCTCGCCGCGCTGCTGGGCCGATACGATCGGGCCGCCAAGGTCGCCTGGGAGCGGCGGACCCAGCCGGGGCGCCTGCGCATAGTCGCGCGGCCCGGACGTGATGGTCTCGGCGGTCGAGCGGTTCTCGGTGTTGTAGAGTTCCTCGGCCTGCCGATCGCCGGGCGGCTTGAGCGCGTAGATCAGCGAGCCGCCGATGCCGAGGCCAGCGGCGACGCCAACGACGGCAAGCGCCTTGCGCGAGAGGCGCATGACGCGCGGCGGATCGCCCCGAAGCTGGAAGGCTTGGGGATCGGAACGCGGCCCGGCCGGCTCTACGGTCGGTGTGTCGATCGGATCGCTCACGGCCGCCCCCGCCGTCCATCGTCGCGCACGATGCGAACGCGCTGCTCGCTGCGGCGGTCGCCCAGGCGCAGCTCGGCGGCGGCGAACAGGTGATCGACCGCCATGTAGCGGCCCTGCACGCGGTAATTGACCAACTCGGCGTCGCCGGCCGCGCCGGTCACGAACAGCGGCGGCATCTCGCCTTGCGAAATCCCAGCGGGAAACTCGATGAACACCTGCCGGCCGTCATCAAACGCTCGGACCGGACGCCACGGCGCGCGGTCGCCCTCGATGCGGTAGCGGAAGCTCAGCGCCGTTACGTCCACACCGGCCGCAACCGGCGCGGCGGCTGCGGCGGCGGCATTGGCGCCGCGCAGCGCGATGAGCTGGTCCTGCGGATAGGTCCAGGACACCGACGCCATATAGGTCGAGGCCGTCGCCCGCAGCTCAAGATGGTAAGTGCGGCGGTCGGTGTTGATGACGAGGTTGGTGGCAAGGTCGGGCCGGGTGGGCTTCACCATGATATGCACGCGCGCCGTGGGGCCGCTGCCGCTAATAGTGTCGCCGATGATCCAGCGCACGGTATCGCCCGCCGCGACCGGCCCCGGCCCCACGAGCTGCTCGCCTTCCTGCAAGGCGATGTCCGTCACCTGGCCGGGCGCGGCATAGACCTGATAGAGCGCGCCCTCCGACCTAGGATATTGCTGGATCGCGTTGATGAAGCCGTCGCGCATGGGCAGCACGCGCGCGGCGGCGTTGGCCGCCCCGACCCGGCGGCGCGGATCGGCAGGCTCGGTCGATGACGCGGCCTCTACCACCGGCTTTAATTGTCCAGGCAGAGGCAGCGGTTCGGGAATAGTAACAACCTCGATGGGCCGTGACGGCGCCGGCGCGGGCGTCGCCGCGATGGTGGGCGGCGGATCGTCATAGGCGATGGAAGGCGGCTTCGCCGTTGTGGTGGCGCAGCCGGCAAGCGCGGATGCGGAAAGCAGCATTGCCGCGCTGGCGGCATGGCGGCGGGACATGCGTGTCATTGCGACAGCTCCTTTGACCAGTTGAGGGCGTTGACGAAGACACCGAGCGGGTTCTTGCGCAGGGCGTCAGGCGTGCGCGGCGGCTGCACGACGACGGTGAGGATCGCCGACCAGCGCTCGGTCGCGGTTAGGCTGCCGTCCTGATAGCGGCGCTCTGTCCAAGCGACGCGGAAGCTGTCGGGCGACGCGCGGATGACGCTCGACACGTCCACCGCAACCTGCACCTTGCCGACCTGCGTGAACGGGTCGTTGGCGCGCGCATAGTCGTTGAGCGCTAGCGCGCCGCGATCGGTTGTGAAGTCATAGGCTCGAAGCCAGCTCTGGCGGACGATGACCGGATCGGCCGGGATGCTCCGGACCTGCTCGATGAAGCGGGCGAGATGAAACGCGATCTGCGGATCGGTCGGGCGGTAGCCGGCTTCGGCCGGCGCGACCGCCTGCGCCTCGCCGAGCCGATCGACCTGCACCACCCACGGCACGATATGGCCGCGCGCCGATTGCCAGACGAGGCCGGCGGCCAGGCCGCCAGACAGCGCGAGCGTTCCGAAGAAGGCGAGCCGCCAGTTCTTGGCCTGAACACGGGCCGAGCCGATGCGGTCGTCCCAGGCTTGCGCGGCGCGCTGGTATGGCGTCGTCGGTTCGGGCGTCTGGCCGTAGCGGATCGAGGGTCGTCGGAACATGGCAGGTCAGTCCTTCTGGCTGAGATCGACGGACGCGCCGCTGCCCCCACCGTCGCCGGATCGGAGCGTATGGGCGGCGATGGTCGCGCCGTGGGTCATGGTCTGGCGGCGCTTCATGGCGGCCGCCCAGGCAGGTGAGCCGCCGCTGTCCGGCGCGGGAGTCGAACCGCCCGAAATCGTGCCGCCGGTCGCGGTAATGGCGGCGCGGCCGCCGGAGCGATAACTGTCCTTGAGCGATGCGGCCGCCTTGCGCAGCGGTGACATGGCGGCGCCGGCAACCGCGCGGCCGACGCCGGCCGTCCCGCCTGCAACTGCGGCCGCGCCGGCTTTGCCGGCCGAGCCGAGGGCATAAGCGCTCTTCGCTGCGCCGCTGGCGAAGGCGGAGCCGCGTGCTGCGCCAGCCGCCGCACCGGCCGCCGCGCCAGCACCGAGCCGAGCGGCGGCGGCTCCGCCAACCAGTGCGCCGCCGGCCGCAAGCACGGTGCCGGCCGCGGCGCCTGCGCCAAGCGCTGGGCCGCCGGAAACGATACCATTGGCGATGGATGGGCCGAAGATGCCGAGGCCAAGCAGACAGAGCGAAGCGAGCGCGACGGCCATTGCGTCTTCGATGCTCGGCTGTGCGCCGCCAAAGCCGGCTCGGAACTCGTCGAACAACGTTGAACCGATGCCTACGATCACCGCCAGAACCAGCACCTTGACGCCGGACGAGATGACCAACCCGAGCACGCGCTCGGCCATGAAGGCGGTTTTGCCGAACAGGCCGAACGGGATGAGCACGAACCCGGCGAGTGTCGCCAGCTTGAACTCGATCAGGGTGATGAAGAGCTGGATGGCGAGAATGAAGAAGGCAAGGATAACCAGCGCCCAGGCGAACAGCAGCACGGCGATCTGGATGAAATTCTCGAAGAACGAGACCCAGCCCATGAGGTCGGAGATGGACTCGATGATCGGCTGGCCGGCTTCAAGTCCGACCTGTGCGACGCGGCCCGGCTGTAGCAGCTCGGCGGCGGTGAACCCGGTTCCAGACGCCTTTAGGCCAAGCCCGGCGAAGCTCTCGAAGACGATACGCGCCAGGCTGTTCCAGTTGCCGATGATGTAGGCGAAGACGCCAACGAAGAGCGTCTTCTTGATGAGGCGCGCCAGGATGTCGTCTTCCGCGCCCCAGCTCCAGAACAAAGCCGCCAGCGTCACGTCGATGACGATCAGCGTGGTGGCGATGAACGCCACTTCGCCGCCGAGCAGGCCGAACCCGCTGTCGATGTAGCGGGTGAAGACATCCAAGAAACGATCGACGACGCCGGTGCCGCCCATGTCAGTTCTCCTGCGGAGTGGCCCCATCGGCGATGCGGGCGGCGGGACGCGCACCGGGCGCGAGGAAGCGGCGACGGTTCTCCGCCCAGGCGCGCAGGCAATCGGGATCGCTGGCGCCGGCTTGCCCAAGCGATTGGCAGCGACGCAGCTCGATCAGCAGCGGATCGGTTGACGCGGAGATGTCGGCAATGGCCGGGGGCTCCTCGCGCGGCGGTTCCGGCGCGCGCGCCATTTCGATCGCGGTCATCGTGATGGCGATGGCGACGAAGACGATCGCGCCGAGGCGGGCGAGAAGCTTGGTATCCACGGCGATCAGTCTCGGAACATCCGTGCGTTGCCGGGCTGGTATCCGGTGCGCGGGGTGAGGAACCGCCTGAGTTGCTCGCGGGCCTGGGCCTGCGCGGCGGCGCGCTGCGCCATGTCGAGCGACTGTGCCCGGCCCTGCGCGGCAACGAGCGCGGTAAGGTCGGCGAGTTGCTGTGACTGAAGCGCGATGAGCTGGTTGCCGGCCTGTGCCGCTTGCAGCGCCCCGTCGGCCGACTGGCTGGCCGTGACGAGCCGATCGAGCGAGGCGCGCGATCCGTCGAGGTTGCCGACGACGCCGGCCTGCACCTTCAAGGCGTCCTCGAACGCGCCGACGCTGGCCTCCCAGCGGCTGCGCGCGTCGGCGACGAGCGACTTATCGGAGCCGCTGAGGTTGGTGCCGCGGTAGCGCTGCGAGAACGCCTGGTCGATCGACTGCACATCGTAGGCGATGCGCTGCGCCTCGGAGAGAAGCTGCTGCGTCCGCTGGAATTGGTTCTGGAGCTGCTGGAGCTGGCTAAAGGGCAGCGAGGTCAGATTGCGCGCTTCGTTAAGCAGGCTCGTCGCCTGGTTCTGGATTTGCTGAATCTGGTTGTTGATCTGCTGGAGCGACCGGGCCGCCGTCAGCACGTTCTGCGCATAGTTAGTCGGGTCATAGACGATGCCGCCGAACTGCGCGTGCGCGGGCGTCGCAACGGTGATGCCGATCATGCTCGACGTGGCGATGGCGCCGGCCAGGACGGCGCGGCGCAGGATGGAGGGCTTCATGGGGTCGTGTCCTTCAAGGCAAGGGGAAGCTGGCCGGTATCTTCCCGGTGGCCGGCCAGCGGATCGGGTTGGGGTTCGGGAAGAAGTTCGACCGCCCACGCGCAGCCGCGACGCCGCAGCCACTCGGCGGCGAAGCCGGACTGGCCGTGCGCGGCGATGATGTCGGCGATGGCGAGCTGATCGGTCTTGGCCGAGGCCGCGGCGAACGCCAGCGCAACCTCGCCCAGCCCCAACTCGAACAGACGGTTTCCGCGCCGGCTTTGGCAGTAATAGTCGCGCTTGGGCGTGGCGCGGCTCAGGATTTCGATCTGTCGGGCATTGAGCCCGAACCGCTCATAGATGGCCGCGATCTGCGGCTCAGCGGCCCGCTCGTTCGGCAGGAAGATGCGCGTCGGGCAGCTCTCAATGATCGCGGGCGCGATGTCGCTCGTCTCGATGTCGGCGAGGCTCTGCGTGGCGAAGACGACGCTCGCGTTCTTCTTGCGCAGGGTTTTCAGCCATTCGCGGAGCTGCGCGGCGAAGTCGGGGCTGTCGAGCACCAGCCAGCCCTCATCGATAATGATGAGCGTGGGCGAGCCGTCGAGCCGATCGCCGATGCGATGGAATAGGTATGACAGGACCGCGGCGGCCGAACCGGCACCGACCAGACCCTCGGTCTCGAACGCCTGCACGTCGGCCTCGCCGATGCGCTCGGCCTCGGCGTCGAGCAGCCGGCCCCACGTCCCGCCGATGCAGTATGGCGCGAGCGCCTGCTTGAGCTGCTGGCTCTGCAACAGGACCGCGAGCCCTGTCAGCGTGCGTTCCGGCATCGGCGCGCTGGCAAGCGAACCCAGCGCCGACCAGATATGCTCCTTGGCCTGGGGATCGACGGCGACGCCTTCGCTCGCGAGGATCGCCGCCAGCCATTCGGCGGCCCAGGCGCGTTCGGCCGGATCGTCGATGCGGGCGAGCGGCTGCAACTGGACGCCGCCGTCGCTGTCGTCGGAGAGCCCGCCGCCGAGATCCTGCCAGTCTCCGCCGGTCGCCAGCGCGGCGGCGCGAATCGAGCCGCCGAAGTCGAAGGCGAAGACCTGGGCCTTCTCGTAGCGGCGGAACTGCATCGCCATGAGGGCGAGCAGGACGGACTTGCCCGCGCCGGTCGGGCCGACGATCAGCGTGTGCCCGACATCGCTGCCGTCAGGGTGAAGGGAAAACCGGAACGGGGTCGAGCCTTCGGTCCTGCCGTAGAGCAAGGGGGGTTGTCCGAAGTGCTCGTCCCGTTCCGGCCCCGCCCATACCGCTGACAGGGGGATCAGGTGGGCGAGATTGATGGTGGAAATCGGGGGTTGCCGGACGTTGGCGTAGGTGTGACCGGGAAGGCTCCCCAGCCATGCCTCGATCGCGTTCATGCCCTCGGGAATCACGGTGAGATCGCGGCCCTGGATGATCTTCTCGACCAGCCGCAGCTTCTCGGCGGCGATGGCGGGATCGCGGTCCCAAACAGTCACCGTCGCGGTGACGTAGGCCATGCCGGCATAGTCGGCGCCCAACTCCTGCAGGGCGATGTCGGCGTCGGCCGCCTTATTCGAGGCGTCGCTGTCGAGCAGCGTGCTCGCCTCGTTGGTCATCACCTCCTTCAAGATGGCGGCGACGGACTTGCGCTTGGCGAACCACTGGCGTCGGATGCGAGTCAGCAGCTTGGTTGCGTCGGTCTTGTCGAGCATGATCGCGCGGGTGGACCAGCGATATTCGAAGGCGAGCCGGTTCAGCTCGTCGAGCAAGCCGGGGAATGTGACGCTCGGGAACCCGACGATGGTGAGCGTGCGCAGGTGATGTTCGCCCAGGCGCGGCTCCAGTCCGCCGGTTAGCGGCTCGTCGGCGAGCAGCGCGTCGAGGTGCATCGGGGTCTCGGGCACACGGACGCGCTGACGACGGGTCGAGATCGTGCTGTGCAAGTAGGTCAGCGTCTCGGCGTCATCGAGCCAGCGCACCTCGGGCACGAAGCCTTCGACCAGATTGAGCACGCGGTCGCTTCGGTCGCGGAAGCCGGCCAGCAACTCCCAGGGATCGACGCCGGTGGTCGAGCGGCCTTCGTAAAGCCAGCCCTCGGCGCGCGCGGCTTCCTCGGCCGGCGGCATCCAAAGGAGGGTGAGGAAGTAGCGGCTCTCGAAGTGCGCGCCCTCCTCGCGGAACTGCTCGCGCCGTTCCATGTCCACCAAGGCGGAAACGGGATCGGGGAACGCTGCTTCGGGATAGTCGAGCGCGGGCGTGCGCTGCGCCTCGACGAAGACCGCCCAGCCAGACCCGAGCCGGCGCAGCGAATTGTTGAGCCGTGCCGTGACCGAGACTAGCTCGGCGGGCGTGGCGCTGTCGAGATCGGGACCGCGGAAGCGCGCGGTGCGCTGGAACGAGCCGTCCTTGTTGAGAACGACGCCTTCGCCGACCAGCGCGGCCCAGGGCAGGAAGTCGGCGAGCGTAGCCGCCTTGCTGCGGTATTCGCGCAAGCTCATCATGGCTGCATCCACGTCGGGTAGCGGAGGTGGCGGCGGGCCACGTCCACGAATTGCGGGTCGCGGCGCGCGGCCCAAACGGCAAGGGCGTGGCCGATCGCCCAGATGACGAGGCCGGCGATCCAGAGACGCAGGCCGAGGCCGATCGCGCCCGCCAGCGTGCCGTTGACGATGGCAAGCGCCCGCGGGGCGCCGCCCAGCAATATCGGCTCCGTCAGCGCCCGGTGGACTGGCGCGAAATAGCCTGCGATCGGCTCGACGTGATCGGCCGGGCTGGTCACGCGATCAGCGCTCCGCCGCCGAACGAGAAGAAGGACAGGAAGAAGCTCGACGCCGCGAACGCGATGGAAAGGCCGAACACGATCTGGATCAACCGGCGGAAGCCGCCCGACGTATCGCCGAACGCCAGAGTCAGGCCGGTCACGATGATGATGATGACGGCGACGATCTTGGCCACCGGCCCCTCGATGCTTTCGAGGATCGACTGGAGCGGCGCTTCCCACGGCATCGACGATCCGCCGGCGTGCGCGGGCACCGCATAGAGCAGCCCGGTGGCGGTGACGCCGACATGCCCGAGGCGGTCGAGCATGGTGCCCCCGAGTAGGCGGCGCTTGGCGTCCGCGACGGGCTTGGCGAGTAGGATAGGCTTGGTGTTCTTGGTCATTACAGGTCTCCGGGCTGGGGTGTGGAAATCGGCGCGAGGCGGTAGTTGCCTGTGGCGGGGTCGAGCCCTTCGACGCGGGCCAGCTCGGTGAGGCGGCGGCCGTGCCCGTCGCGGACCAGCACGGCGATCAGGTCGATGGTCTCGGCCAGCAGCGCACGTGGGACCGTCACCACGGCCTCCTGAATGAGCTGCTCCATGCGGCGCAGTGCCCCGAGTGCGGTGCCGGCGTGGATGGTGCCGACGCCGCCGGGGTGTCCTGTCCCCCAGGCTTTGAGGAGGTCGAGCGCCTCGGCGCCGCGCACCTCGCCGATCGGGATGCGGTCGGGGCGCAGGCGTAGCGAGGACCGCACGAGATCGGACAGCGAGACGACGCCATCCTTGGTCCGCATGGCGACGAGATTCGGCGCTGCGCATTGCAGCTCGCGTGTGTCTTCGATCAGGACGATGCGGTCGGCGGTCTTTGCCACTTCGGCGAGCAGCGCATTGACCAGCGTGGTCTTGCCGCTCCCGGTGCCGCCGGCGACGAGGATGTTGGCGCGGTCGACGACGCCTTCGCGCAATGCCGCCGCCTCGGCCGATGACATGATCCCGGCGGTCGCGTAATCGTCGAGTGTGAACACCGCGACGGCGGGCTTGCGGATTGCAAAGGCCGGCGCAGCGACGACGGGCGGCAGCAGACCCTCGAACCGCTCGCCCCCATCCGGCAACTCGGCGGAGACCCGCGGGCTTCGGGCATGAACCTCGACGCCGACATGATGTGCGACCAGGCGGACGATGCGCTCGCCGTCGGCGGCGCTCAGCAGCTCGCCGGTGTCGCTGATGCCTTCGCCAAGGCGGTCGAGCCACAGCCGCCCGTCCGGGTTCAGCATCACTTCGATCACGGCGGGGTCGTCGAGCCAGGACGCGATCGACGGCCCGAGCGCCGTGCGGAGCATTCGCGCCCCGCGCGTCTTGGCCTCGGATCGGATCGGACGGACGGTCAAGGCGCTGGCCCCTCAAGTGGACCGGGCGAACCGCCGCCCGGCTGTCGGGGCACATCAAGAGACGCAGAAACCGGGACGCTGCAACAGATAGCTTGGAGCGTAGTAGAGGCGGCGGCAGATACTTGCGGGGTGCGGATCGGACTTCCCGTGGCGCGGCCGGTCGGAGCGCGTTCACTCCGAATCGGTCGGCGACTTCGGCCAGACATCTTCGGGGATTTCATCGAGCAGGCTCTTGCCGCTCGCGTAGCGCCGGCCGAGCGTCTCGATGAAGCCCTCATAGCGCTTCCGCCCTTTCACCTGAGCGGCGGCCTGGTCTTCGTCGGGGAGCGGCGGGGTCACGGACAGCCAGAAGCGGACGAACAGCGCCAGCGCCTCGGTCGAGAGGCCCGTGTTGCGCTCCAGCCGCTGCACCTGTCGCGAAAGCCGATCGAGCCGGCGCGCGAACGCCGCCTCCATCCGATCGGCGCCGTCCGGCGACAGATAGGACGCGACCGCCGCCTCCACGATCGCCGAGCGCGAGATGCGTCGCCGGATCGCCAGCTCGTCAACCTGCTTGGCGAGCGCTGGCGGGAAATACACATTAAGCCGCACGCGCATCGCGGTCTCCTAAAGCTCGATGCTGTCGCCGGGGTCGAGTGAGGCCTGCCGCGCAAGTCCCTGCATCCGCCGCCGCACCGCCGCCTGCCGCGCAGCGTCGTCGGGCTCGTCATCGACGATCGCAAACTCCTGGCTCGGCGGGGCCGGCGTCTCCGGCGCGATGGCGACATGCTCCGGCAACTCGGGCTCGCGGCGCAGCCCGCCATTGGCGGCGTCCTCCTGGGCGCGCACGATCCGCGCCACGTCGGCCGGATTGGCGACGGCCGCGCGGCCGGTCCAATCGTCGGGCCGGGGCGTGCTGCTCGCCGGCTTCGGCGCGTCCATGATTCGCTCGGCGAACCGGGGGTCGCGGAAGTAGCGGGCCTTCTTCGCGCGGATCGGATGGACGCCCGCGACCATCACAATCTCGTCGTCCGGCGGGAGTTGCATCACCTCGCCCGGCGTGAGGAGTTGGCGGGCGGTCTCCGATCGAGACACCATCAGATGCCCGAGCCACGGCGACAGCCGATGTCCGGCATAGTTCTTCATCGCCCGCATCTCGGTCGCGGTGCCGAGCGCGTCCGACACGCGCTTCGCGGTGCGCTCGTCATTCGTGGCGAAGCTGACTCGCACATGGCAGTTGTCGAGGATCGCGTTGTTTGGCCCGTAAGCCTTCTCGATCTGGTTGAGGCTCTGCGCGATCAGGAATGCCTTGAGTCCGTATCCGGCCATGAAGGCCAGGGCGGACTCGAAGAAGTCGAGCCGGCCGAGCGCAGGAAACTCGTCGAGCATCAACAGCACGCGATGCCGGTTCCGCTTGGGCGTCAGCTCCTCGGTCAGCCGGCGCCCGATCTGGTTGAGGATGAGGCGAATCAGCGGCTTGGTCCGCGAGATGTCGCTGGGCGGCACGACCAGATAGAGCGTCGCCGGCCGTTCGCCCTCGACCAGATCCGATATGCGCCACTGGCAGGCGCGCGTGACCTGCGCGACGACGGGATCGCGATACAGGCCGAGGAACGACATGGCGGTGCTGAGCACGCCCGACCGTTCGTTGTCCGACTTGTTCAGCAGTTCGCGCGCGGCGCTGGCGACGACCGGATGCACCCCTGCTTCGCCAAGGTGCGGCGTGGCCATCATCGCCGCCAGCGTCTGCTCGATCGTCCGCGACGGGTCCGACAAGCATCCCGCAACGCCGGCAAGGGTCTTATCCGGCTCGGCATAGAGGACGTGCAGGATCGCTCCGACCAGCAGCGAGTGTGAGGTTTTCTCCCAGTGGTTTCGGCGCTCCAAGCTGCCTTCGGGATCGACCAGCACGTCCGCGACATTCTGCACGTCGCGCACCTCCCACTGGCCGCGCCGCACCTCCAGCAGCGGATTGTAGGCGGCGGACGTGGCGTTCGTCGGATCGAATAGCAGCACCCGGCCGTGCCGCGCGCGAAAGCCGGCGGTCAGTGTCCAGTTCTCGCCCTTGATGTCGTGGACGATCGCCGACGCCGGCCAGGTCAGCAGCGATGGCACGACCAGGCCGACGCCTTTGCCCGATCTCGTCGGCGCGAAGCACAGGACATGCTCGGGGCCGTCGTGGCGCAGATAGTCGGCGGCGAGCTTGCCGAGCACCACGCCGTTCGCCCCCAGCAGCCCGGCTGCGCGCACCTCCCGCTCGGTCGCCCAGCGGGCCGAGCCGTAGGTCTCGGCATTCTTCAGCTCGCGCGCGCGCCAGACCGACATGCCGATGGCCACCGCGATCGACACGAACCCGCCCGACGCGGCGATGAACGCGCCGGTCTTGAAGATGTCCGGCGCGTAGGCGTCGAACGAGAACCACCACCAGAAGAAGGCGGGCGGAGGATAGACGGGCCACTCGCCGAGCATGAACCAGGGCGGTCCCAGCTCGAGCTGATAGGCGAGCGCGGCGGCGGTCCACTGAGTCGCGCCCCACACTGCGGCAAGCACGATCAGGAACACGGTGATGACCTGGCCCCACAGTATCTTGGTCGCGGACATGGGTTCTCCTGTCGTTAGAGGCCGAGGCCGCGCTTGCGGCCGAGTGTCCAGTCGATCCCGCCGCCAGCGCGGACGACGCCCGCGACCTGACGGCCGAGCTGCTGTTCGAGCGTGCTGGCCCACGGCACGAGGCTGAAGCCGAGCCCGTCGTCGATCATGGCGAAGCGGCCAGAGGCGAGCGCGAGCCGCTGGCGAACGACGCCGGCGACCTTCTCGCCGGTGGCGGCCGGGTGGTAGGCAAGGCCGGTCTCGCCCGCGATCTTCGCGCCAACGGCGTCCAGTTCGCGCTTGCGCAGCGTGTCGAGCAGTCCGCGCTCGAACACCGTGCGCTGGCCGTAGCGCCGGGCCAGCCCTTCGCGGACGAGATGATCGGTGCGGGCGTCCATCGCGCGGCGCACCTCGGCCCCGAATCCGCCGTCCGCGACGCCTGCGCCCCGCTCGATCAGCCGATGGTCGAGCCAGGTCGCGCCCGGCGCCTTGATCTGCGCGGCGAGGTCGAGGTCGGATCGCGTGGCGAGAATCAGGGTCGGCCTCGGTTCGCCGGCTTTGCCGATCGCGCGCAACTCGACGATGCCACCGAGCGCCGGACTGTGCTCCAGCGCCTCGACGCCGGGCAGTCGGACATGGTGGGTGCGGCCGTCGGTGCCGTCGATCACGGCATAGGCCGTGCCGGTCAGTTCGTCGTGCAACCCCTTGTCGATCAGCCGGCCGGCGATCGGTTTCTCGGGCGGGCCGCT
>JBKBVA010000109.1:0-8176 GCA_046289665.1 Allosphingosinicella sp. | reverse complement strand
CCATCAGCCGGCGGATGGAGCGGAACAGCTGGCGCGCGTCTCCGCTGGGGAAGTCGGCGCGGGCGGTGCCGTAGTCGGGCATGAACATCGTGTCGCCGACGAACGCTGCGTCGCCGATCAGGTAAGTCATATCGGCCGGCGTGTGTCCGGGGACGTGCAGCGCGATCGCCGGGATGCCGCCGATCGAGAAGGCGTCGCCATCCTCGAGGAGGCGGTCGAACTGGGACCCGTCGCGCGCGAAGGCGGTGCCTTCGTTGAAGATCTTGCCGAACACGTCCTGGACGGTCGTGATCTCGCGGCCGATCGCGATCTTGCCGCCGAGCTTTTCCTGCAGATAGGGGGCGGCCGAGAGATGGTCGGCATGGGCGTGGGTCTCGAGCAGCCACTCGACCTTGAGGCCCTCCTCCATGACATAGGCGATGATAGCGTCCGCGCCTTCGGTGGACGTGCGTCCCGACGGCTGGTCGAAATCGAGGACGCTGTCGACGATCGCGGCGGCCTTCGTGACGGGGTCGGCAATGACGTAGGTGGCGGTGAAGGTCGGCTCGTCGAAAAAGGCCCTGACCTGCGGCGCCTTGATCTCGCCTCGCAGGACCGCCTCGATCTGCTGCGAGGCTCGGCTGATGACGCTGTCGTTTTGCATTTTAATATCTCCATTCGTCCTGCCGCCCTGACGCTCGCAGTCGGCGCCGTGGCGGTCGATAGGGGTTAGTCCTTAGGGTTGCCGGTGGTCTGGGCGAGCTCGGGGCAGAAGATGTCCCTCAAGAGCTCCAGCACCTGCCCGGCCCGAGGATCGGCGATCCGGTAGAACAGGGTCTGGGATTCGCGGCGGTAGGTCACGAGACCTTCCTCGCGCAGCTTCGCCAGGTGCTGCGACAGCGCGGACTGGCTGAGGCCGAGGCGCTCGACCATGGCGCCGACGCTGAGCTCGCCCTCGGAGACGAGGTGGCAGAGAAGCAGCAGGCGGCTCTCGTTGGAGAGCGCCTTCAGGAGAGCAGCGGCTTGCCCCGCCTTCTTTTCCATCTCGGCCATCGGCAGCTTGAGCGACTTGTCCATCGAAGACCTCACCTTAGAGAAGTTCGAAGTAAGCGAGCGACAGAAGGACGACCGCGATCACCGGCTGCGCGAGCAGCACCCACTTGAACCAGTGGCGCTCGGACGGAGGGCAGCAGGCAAGGCACATCAAAGCGGCGGCGCTTGGCTCGCGCTTGCGGGCGGCTTCGCAGGAGGTCTCCACCACAATCGATCCTTCTTTTAGACAAATCTAATTTAGACGTATCTAATGGATATTCAAGAGGCGGATCATCCGGTGAATCCCTTATGGCCCCGGGCCACGGCCCGCCCGACAAGGATGCGTGGCGGAAGCTCGTGCCCGGAGGCCTCGACATGGACGCAGAAGGAAAACCAATGCCGCGGATCGTCATCCTCGGCGCAGGGCTTGGCGGCACGATCGCAGCTTACGAGATCGAGGAGGCGGTGAGGGGCCGGGCAGAGGTCCAGGTCGTCTCCGACAGCCCGCTCTTCTCCTTCGTTCCGTCCAATCCCTGGGTGGCGGTGAAGTGGCGGGAGCCGGGCGCGATCCAGGTCGATCTCGCGCCGATCCTCGAGCGCAAGAAGATCGGCTTCACTCCGGTCGGCGCCGAACGCGTGCATCCGGCCGAGAGCCGGGTCGAGCTGAAGGACGGCGGCAGCCTCCCCTACGATTATCTGGTCATCGCGACCGGGCCCGACCTCGCCTTCGACGAAGTGGAAGGGCTCGGCCCTGATGGCGGCCATACCGTCTCGATCTGCCGGACCGACCATGCTGCCGAAGCGGCCGAGGCCTTTGAGCGCTTCGTGCGCGAGCCTGGGCCGATCGTGGTCGGCGCCGCCCAGGGCGCGTCCTGCTTCGGGCCGGCCTATGAGTTCGCGATGATCCTCGATACCGAGCTTCGGCGGCGCAAGATCCGCGACCGGGTGCCGATGACCTTTGTGACGCCCGAGCCTTATATCGGCCATCTCGGGCTCGACGGGGTCGGCGATACCAAGTCCATGCTCGAGAGCGAGCTCAGGCAGCGGCACATCAAGTGGATCGCCAATGCCCGGATCGCCAGGGTCGAGGCGGGAGGGATGAAGGTTGAGGAGCTGGACGAGGCTGCGGCCGTCAGGAAGACGCACAGCCTGCCGTTCCGCTATTCGATGATCCTGCCGGCCTTCCGCGGCATCGACGCCGTGCGCGGCATCGAGGGGCTCGCCAATCCGCGCGGCTTCATTCTCGTCGACAAGCATCAGCGCAATCCGGCCTTCCCGAACGTCTTCGCGCTCGGCGTCTGCGTCGCCATTCCGCCGGTCGGGCCGACCCCGGTCCCGGTCGGGGTGCCGAAGACCGGCTTCATGATCGAGAGCATGGCGAGCGCGATCGCCGCCAACCTTTCCGACCTTGTCGCCGGACGTGAGCCCCGCACCGAGGCGACCTGGAACGCCGTCTGCCTCGCCGATTTCGGCGACGGCGGCGTCGCCTTCGTGGCCCAGCCGCAGATCCCGCCGCGCAACGTCAACTGGGCCTCCTACGGGCGCTGGGTCCATTATGCGAAGATCGCCTTTGAGAAATATTTCCTGAGGAAGGTCCGCCGCGGCGAGAGCGAGCCATTCTACGAGCGGCTCGCGCTGGAGGCGCTCGGCATGCGCAAGGTGAAGGCCATTGAGGCCGTTCAGACCGAGCCGGAGCCCGTCTCTTGAGCGGAAGGTCAGCATCGGCCGCGGATCGACTCGAGCAGCCCGAGCCAGGCCGCCAGATTCCGCCGATCTCGGAAGTGATCGCGGTCCAGGCCCTCAAACACGGCGTGGTTGAGCTCCAGCTCTCCTGCGGCCACTCGGTACGGCGGCGGCTCTCGCTGTGCCCACCGAAGCGGCTCGTCTGCCCGTCATGCCGGGCGGCGGCGGTGCTTGGCAAGGCGAAAACCTAGCTGGCGCGTCGACGGCCGCCGACCGGATACCCAGCCGCAGCATGGTCCCCCGAGAGGGCGGGAACTGCCCGCGAAGCCCGGTTCGAGCAGGGGCTGCCAGCGGTTAAGCCGGCTGCCGAAAAAGGCCCGAGCTTCCGGATTGCTTCCTTGCCATCGTCCGGCAGAAGGCAGGGCGAGGTGAGGTTCATGATCAGGCGGTTGGACACCGTGCGCCTCGATGGCTGCGAACCCGAGCCGCGCATGGTCAAATGTGATTTTCTGCGCCTTCCGGACGGCAGAGATTGGCGCTTAGCTTCGACGCAGCGGTATCGCTCGCGGGCGAATTATGATTCCGCGATGCCGCGGGCGAGAAGCTGCGCCACGGGAGCGGCGTTGGTCTCGTGGGGAACGGTGTCCGTCGATACGATGGCGCGAGTGACGGGACGAAGCGCCTGCAGCGCGCCCGTCTCGAACAGAGCGTGGACGATCGCGCAGATTGGCTGCGCGCGGCCCGCCTCCTGGAGGCGGCGCGCAGCCTCGGCAAGCGTCCGCCCGGAGGAGGCGATATCGTCGACGAGGACCGGTTGCCGCGCCGGGTGGCCGTTCGTGTCCGGCACGCTGATCTCGACATCCCGATCGCCGCGGCGGTCCTTGCGACAGAGGATGAAGGGGGCATCAACGAGGGTGGCGATCTGCGCCACCCATTGCTCGCTCTCCTCGTCCGGCCCGACGAGAAGCGGAGCCGGAACATTGCTGCGGATCCATTCGGCGAGCGCCGGCGCGGCGCTGAGAGCGGTGGCCGGGATGGTGTAGATATCCGAGAGGCTGCGATGGCGGTGCAGGTGCGGGTCTATGGTCACGAGACCGTCGAACTCGCGGGAGAGGAGTTCGGCAAAGTGGCCGGACGTGATCGTCTCGCCGGGGCGGAAGCGACGGTCCTGCCGCATGTAGGCGAGGTAAGGGGCAACGAGCCGGACGCTTGCCGCTCCCTGCTCGCGCAGAGTGCGCGCCGCGAAGAGGAGCGGCAGGAACTGCTCGTCGGGGCGGGCCAGCGTGCAGAGAATTAAGGCAGCCTCGCCCGCGACGGGTGAAAGGATTCTCACATAGCTCTCGCCGTCTGGGAAGCGCCTGACCTCGAGGGTGCCGGACTCGAGCCTAGCGGCTTCCGCGAGGCGGCTGCCGGACGCCTCGTTGCCCGGCATCGCGAACAGGAGCGCCATCAGTCGATCTCGATCATGTTCGGATTGGCCGCGGCGTAATCGAGCGCATAGTCGACATCTCCCGGAGTGTCGGCATGAACGACCAGCAACGTATCGCCCGACACCACCTCGTCGCCGAGCTTGACGTTCATCGCGACGCCGGCGGTCTTGACGTCCGGCGCGCCGGCCAGCTTGGCGAGCTGAGCAACCTTGCGGTTGTCGACATGGGTGACGCGTCCGCTCCGCACGGACGCGAGCGGGCGCTGAAAGGCCGCCATGGTCGGCTCGCGGAACCCGCCCTGCGCCTCGCAAATGTTGCGGAACTTCTCCCAGGCGGCGCCGCTTTCAAGCTTCTCCCTCGCAAGGGCAAGGCCCTGGCCCGGGACGGCGCCTCCGCCGAGCTCGAGGAGCGCGCCAGCGAGGCGGCAGGCGCGAAGCGCCAGGTCCTCGGGCGCGCCGGTTTCGCGCCGAAGCACCGCAAGCACGTCCTGCGCCTCGAGCGCAGGGCCAATTCCGCGCCCGACAGGCTGAGTCCCGTCGCTCTCGACGCAGGCGATCGCCATCCCGAACCGGGAGCCGATGTGGGCCAGCCGCTCGGCGAGCGCGTCCGCGACCGCCTCGCTGCGCACCTTCGCGGTGGGGCCCACCGGTATGTCGATGACGACGTGGGTGGAGCCTGCCGCGATCTTCTTCGAAAGGACCGAGGCGACGAGCTGGCCCTCGGTGTCGATGTCGAGCATGCGTTCGACGCCGATGAAGATGTCGTCCGCCGGGCTGAGGCTGACGGCGCCGCCCCAGGCGATGCAGGCGCCTTCCTTCGCGACCACGGTGCGCATGGCCTCGAGGTCGAGGTCGACGCGGGTCATCACTTCCATCGTGTCGGCCGTGCCTGCCGGAGAGGTGATCGCTCGGGACGAGGTCTTGGGCATGATGAGGCCGCACGAGGCGACGATCGCGACGATGATGGGGGTCGTCCTGTTGCCGGGCAGCCCGCCGACCGAATGCTTGTCGAGCACCAATGCGGAGTCCCAGCGGACCTGCTCGCCCGCCGCGACCATCGACTTGGTGAGGAAATATGTCTCTTCGTCGTCGAGCGGCATGGCCGAGCTGGCGGTGAGGAAGGCGGCAAGATGCACATCCGCATAATTTCCGGCCGCCACGTCCTCCACGATGCTCGCCATCGCCGCTTCGCTCAGCCGGTTGCCGTGGATCCTGTGGCGGACGGAGGCTAGCGACTGCAGCGGGGGCGCGTGGCTGAGCGCGATCATGTCGCCTTCGCTGAGCCCGAGCCGGTCCCAGGCGGATTCGGAGAGGCCCACCTCGTGGATGCCGATGATCGGTTGCTCGATCTGGTAAAGCAGGGCGCGGACCTGCCCGCCCTCGGCCGTCACGAGCACCTGCGTGTGCGGGCGAAGGCCCTCCGACCTCGAGACCGGGCAGTCGGTCCGGATGACCGCCACCGCCTCACCATGGGAGTGGAGGCCGAGCCGGCGCGCGGTGAGATGCGCCTTCCCGTCGGGATGCAAGCTCGTCCGGGATTGAGGGGCGGTGACCATTGCCGGAGCCTAGGGCCCGGGAGACGATGGCTCACTAGGTAGCTTCCCCTACCGACGCGCCTCGGGCCGCCGGAGGCGAGGCCCTCCAGCGCTGCCGCATCCCGCAAATCCTCAATTCGCGCGGCGCACCAGCCGGGCGCCTTCGGTCACGGTCTCGCTGGGGAAGAGGACCACCTCCTCATTCCCTCCGAGGCCATGCCGCACCTCGGCGTGCGTCTCGTTGATCAGGCCGACGGCGATCCGGCGCAGACGCGCACGGCCGTTTTCGTTCACGAAGACGGCCCATTGGTCGCCATTCCTGAAGAGCGCGCTCGCGGGGACGCGGAGAACGCGCTCCGCGCGGTCGGTGACGATCCGGACATCGATGCGGTAGCCGTGGCCGAGCCGGGCCCAGCTTGTAGGATTTCCGACGAGGTCGATCCGCACATTGACCCTTTGCTCCTCCACGCCCAGCGCCGAGATCTTGAGGAAGCCGAACGGTTCGACCCGCCGGACGCGTCCGGCGAGCGGCCGGGATCCGCCCCAGCCTTCGATATGGACGAGCGCGCCGGGGCGCACGCGCACGGCGTCGGTCGAGAGGAGATCGACGACCAGCTCGAGGTCCCCGTCCGGATTGCCGATCTCGACGAGCGGCGTGCCGGCCGGGACGACCGCCTCGCTCTCCCGAACGACCCGGAGCACGGTGCCGGAGACAGGCGCCCTGACCGCGATCGCGCCGGCGCGGTCGGGGGCGAGGGGCATCGTCAGCTGGGAGCGTGCCGCCGCGAGGCCGCTCCGCGCCGATTGCGCCGCGGCGCGCGCGGCCGCGAGCGCCGCCGCCGCCTCGTCGCGCGCACTTCCTGCCCGGTCCAGCGCGGCGCGCGAGACGAAGCCTCGAGCGGCGAGCGGCTCGAGGCGCTCATATTCGCGGCGGGCGAGGGAAAGCGCGGCCTGGGCGCGGCGGACGTCGGCCTCGGCGAAGGCGAGCTGTCCCTGCGCTTCCCCGACCCGAGCCTCGCTGATGGCGCGGCTCCTGAGGTCGAGGAAGCCGGGATCGGCCGGAGCCAGGCGTGCGAGGATCGTCTCGCGGGCGACGACGGCGTCGCCGACCTCGGCGTCGATCCGGAGCAGGCGGCCGGCGACCGGCGAGGCCACGGAATAGACCTCGCGAACCCGCGCGACGCCGTCGTCGGCGACGGTCACCTCGACCGCGCCGCGGTCGAGACCGGCGAGATCGACCGCCACCGGCGGCTTGTGGATGAAGAACCAGGCGATGATCGCCACCGTCGCCAGCACGGCTCCGATGAGCCCGATGCGCGTCAGCGGGAGCTTCCTTTTGGCCACTGTCTATTCCCTGCTCTTGAGGACGCGGATGAGATCGAGACGGTCCACGCGCCGCCGGACCAGCAGCGCCGAGCCGATCGAGGCGACGAGCACCGTCGCCAGGGCGAGGCCGATCGTTGCCGCAGAGACGGTGAACGGAATCGTGTAGATGTCGGAGGAGAAGGCGCTGGCGATGTAGAGCGCGAAGCCGACGCCGACCGCGACGCCGAGCGGCAGCGACAGGAGCGTGAGCACGATGAGCTCGCCCACCAGGATATAGCTGACCTCGCTTCGCCGGTAGCCGAGCACCCGCATGGTCGCGAGCTCCCGCGCCCTTTCCGAAAAGGAGAGGCGCGCATTGTTGTAGACGACACCGAACACGATGATCGCCGACAGAAAGAGGCTGTAGAAGCGAAAGACGAGGATATTCTCCTTTACCTGCTTCTCGAAATTTCTGAGTACCGCGCTCCGGAAGGCGATGCCGGCGATCATCGGCCTGCGCTTGACCGCCCGGAACAGCTCGGCCTCGCGCGCGGGATCGACCTTGAGATAGGCGCCAGAGACCAGTGGGCCTTCCTGCAGCAGCCGCGCAAGCTCGTCTCGGTCGATATAGGCGGCCGTCCCGAAATAGGACCGGACGACATCGACGACTTCGAGGTCGAGGACCGGCCGCCGGCCTTCGAGAACCTCCACGCGTATCCGGGAGCCGCGCCGGGCGCCGAGCCGTTCGGCGAGCACGTGGGTGAGGACGAGGCCGTGCGGCGGGATCCGGACCGGCCGCCACCGATCGTCGATCAGCCGGTTCAGCGTCGCGCCGCTCGAAGCGCCGGTCAGCGCCTCGCGGCGCTCGCGCACGCCGAGCCTCAGGCGTACCGGCACCGCTCGCAGCGGCTCGGCCGCGATCACGCCCGGCAGGCGGAGCAGGTCCTGGAGGGTGCTTTCGTGCCGCGGCTCGGCGAAGGCCAGGGTGGCGTCCTGCCGCGCCGAATAGTTGAAGGTGAAGTCGAGCATCTTGCCGATGGCGTCGAGGTTGAAGCTGGAGGCGATGCAGAGGCCGGCGGCGAGCGCGATTCCGAGGATGCTGAAGCTCGTGCGCGCGGGCCAGCGCAGCAGGTGCCGGACGATCATCCGGCTCGGCTCGTCCAGCCATTTGAGGTTTGCGACCGCGCGCTGGATCCGGCTCGCATAGAGGGTG
>JBKBVA010000108.1:0-8183 GCA_046289665.1 Allosphingosinicella sp. | reverse complement strand
GGGCAGAAGCTGTTCGGCGTTGGCGTGTTCCAGGAAGACGACATTGACGTCCTGGCTGGCCCGCGAGCGGCCGTCCAGGTCGTGGATCAGGCCGCGCACCCGCGCCAGGGCCTGGCCGTCGCCGCGCAGGACGATGGAGTTCGAGCTCTCGACCGCCGTGACCGTGACCATCCCCTGGCCGCCGCCGCTCGGCGCCGCCATCACCTGCTGCAGAACCCCCGCGATCTCGCGCGCCGAGGCGGCCCGGGCGCCCACCACCCGCGCGCTCGGCGATCTCGACGCCCTGGCGCTGCGCCAGGCGGAGGAGGCGGCGCTCGGCGCGGCGGATTACGCGCTGCTGGTCGACGCGATCGAGCGGGTGGCGGCGCTTCGCGACGGGCAGGACCAGGCGCTGGCCGCGCTGAGGCCGGTCTAGCCGCGCCTCAGGGCCGCGGCGTGCGCCCGGGCGAGGCCGACATAATGTTCGACGCCCGCCCGCATGCCGGCCAGTTCCTCCTCCGAGAGGTCGCGGACATATTTTGCCGGCCGTCCCGCCCACAGCTGGCCGGCCGGGATGCGGCGGCCCGGGGTGAGCATCGCGCCGGCGGCGAGCATGCCGCCGCTCTCGATCTCGCAGCCGTCCATCACGATCGCGCCCAGGCCGACGAACGCCCGGTCGTGGAGGATGCAGCCGTGGACCATCGCGAGATGGCCGATCAGCACGTCCGCGCCGATGATCGTCGGGTGCCCCGCCGCCTGGCCGGGCTTGGGCGAATCGACGTGGACGACGCTGCCGTCCTGGATGTTGGTGCGCGCGCCGATGCGGATCGCGTTGACGTCGCCGCGCAGCACGCAATTGTACCAGATGCTGGCCCCGGCGCCGATCTCCACGTCGCCGATCAGCCGCGCGCCCGGCGCGACGAAGGCGCTCGGATCGACGCGCGGCGCCTTGCCGCCGAAGGGAATCAGGCTTTCCATCGCGCGCGCTTCATCTCGTAGACGATCACCGCTCCGTCGGCCCAGGCGGGGCCTTGGTAGTCGAGGTCTTCGCGACGCTCCATTCCGAGCCTCTTCATCAGGCCCCAGCTCGGCGCATTGGCCTCGACGGTCAGCGCCACCACCCGCTCCGCGCCGAGGCGGGAGAAGGCATAGTCGAGCGACGCGGCGGCCGCCTCCTTCGCATAGCCCTGCCCCCAGGCGTCCTCGCGCAGCCGCCAGCCGACCTCGTGCAGCCCCTCCACCGCGGTGCCGGGATCGTCTGCGAGCTTCAGGCCGCAAAAGCCGAGCAATTCACCGTCGGCCTTGCGCTCCACCGCCCAGAAGGTGAAGCCCCTCTCCTCCTGCCAGCGCATCATCCGGCCGCGGATGCTCGCCTCCATATCCTCCCGGCTGCGCACCCCGCCCAGCCAGCGCATCACGCTCTCGGTGTTGGTGTGGCGGATGAAAGGCTCAATATCCTCCTCCCGCCAGTCGCGGAGGATGAGCCGCTCCGTCTCGATCATCACTTCCCCTTCAGCACGTCCGGCATCCAGCTGCGCCAGTCCTCGAGCAGCGGCAGGATGCTGGCATAATCGTCGCTCCAGCCGGCGAAGCCGTCGCGCCGGCGGAGCGGCATCCACAGATGCGCGTCCTCGCGGCTGGCGATCTGGAGGGCGAGCAGCTGGTCCGGATCGCGGGTCAGCGCGATCCACACAGAGATGGTGATGTTGTTCGCCCGCTCCGCTTCCTCCGGCACATATTCGTAGATCGCGCCGTGCCAGCCGAGGCTCTCTGCCGCCTCCGCGAGCACCGGCTCGAGATCGAGATAGCGGTTGGAGATGTGCATGAGGAGCATGCCGTCGGGCTTCAGCGCCCGCCCGTAGACCTCGATCGCCTCGCGGGTGAGGAGGTGCATCGGCACCGCATCGGAGGAGAAGGCGTCGACGGCGAGGAGATCGAGCGAGTTCGCCGGCTCCTCGGCGATCGACAGCCGCGCGTCGCCGAGCACCATCTCGGCGTCCGGCGCGCAGCGCGAGAGGAAGGTGAAGCGGCTGGGGTCGGAGGCGATCCGCACGATGGCCGGATCGATCTCGTAGAAGCGCCAGTCCTGGCCCGGCTTCCTGTAGCAGGAGAGCGTGCCCGTGCCGAGGCCGACGACGCCGATCCGCGCCCCGTCCCCGAACAGGAAGTCGGCCGCGGCGAGCGCCTGGCCGACGCCCGAGCGGCGGGCGTAATAGGAGGTCGGCTGGGTCTCCTGCCCCGCACCCAGATTCTGGATCCCATGCATCGTCGTGCCGTGGGTGAGCACCCGGGCATGGGGATCGTAGCGGGTGCTGACCGAATAGACGCCGAAATAGCTGCGGGTCCGGAGGCCGTCGGCGGTCTCCTCGAGCTTGCGCCAACCGCCGTAGCTCAGCATCAGCGCCGCCAGCGCGATCGCGAACGGCACGCGCCGCCCGATGAACAGCACGACGATCATCGAGATGACGATCGACATGGCGAGCGCCCACTGATCGTCCACCCAGGCCCAGGGCCGCCGGTCCGCCGCATAGGAGACGAGCAGAGCGAGGATGACGAGGCCGGTCCGGAAGAGCGCCGGCAGGCGTCCGACACCCGGGATGAACGGGGCGGCGGGAAGCAGCAGGGCGGCTGCGAGGATCAGCAGCGGATGCTCGTAGGCCCAATCGAACAGGGTTGGGGCGAGGATCGCGCAGAACAGGCCGCCGAGCACTCCGCCGACCGACATGGCGAGGTAGAAGCCGGTGAGGCGGCCGGCATGGGGCCGGGTGCGGTAGAGCTCCGCATGGAGCGCCACCGCGATGGTGAAGAGCAGGACGAGGCCGAGGGTCGCGGTGAAGAAAGGCTGGTTGGAGCCGTCGCTGAACGCGAAGCCGCCGGCGACGACGAGGACAAGCGGCGCGACCGCCGTCACGATGTTCGCCACTCTCCGCCCGCCGGCGAAGGCGATGACGAAGCTCAGCAGATAGAGGCCGAGCGGCACCACCCAGAGCAGGGGCACGGCGACGATGTCGGTGGTGAGGTGGGTGGTGGTGGACAGCATCAGCTCCGAGGGCACGGCGGCGAGCGCGATCCAGTAGAGGACGCGGCGGCGCGGCGGGGCCGGGCCGGCATCCTCCGGCACCGTCTCGACGGCGCGGGCGGGCATGCTCAGCGCGCACAAGGCGACGAGCAGCACCAGCAAGGCGTAGCCGCCGCTCCACAGCAGGCTCTGCTGCTCCAGCGTCATCAGCGGCTCGACCAGCAAAGGATAAGAGAGCAGGCCCGCGAAGCTGCCGAGGTTGGAGGCGGCGTAGAGCGGATAGGGATCGCCGCGCGTCGTCTCCAGCGCGTACCAGCGCTGCATCAGGGGCGCCTGGGCCGAGACGATGAAGAACAAGGGCCCGATCGAAACCACGAGGAACCACGGCGCCCACAAAGCCGGCGCGACGTCGTAGGGCAGCATCGCCCCGCTGATCCCGATCGGCAGCCACAGGGCCGCCAGCGCGAAGGCGGCGATGTGGAAGCCCGCCTGCCGCCGCGGCTGCAGCCGCGACAGGAAGTGGGCGTAGGCGTAGCCGGCGAGCAGCAGCCCCTGATAGACCAGCATCGCGCTGTTCCACACCGCCGGCGCGCCGCCGAGGCGCGGCAGCGCCATCCGCGCGATCATCGGCTGGGTGAGGAAGAGCAGGAAGGATCCGGTGAGGATGGTGAGGAGGAAGAGCGGCCGCACCCAGCGTTCCGGCACCGCAACGACGGCCCTGTCCGCCTCCGCCTCGCTCACCCGAGCAGCCTCGCCGCGACCGGGGCGTGATAGGTGAGGACCCCCGCGCAGCCGGCGCGCTTGAACGCCATGAGGGTCTCGAGGACGAGCGCGTCGCGGTTGGCGGCGCCGGCGGCGGCCGCCGCCTCGATCATCGCATATTCCCCCGACACCTGGTAGGCGAAGACCGGGATCTCGAACCGCTCCCGCACCCGCCGGACGATGTCGAGATAGGGCAGGCCCGGCTTCACCATCACGTGGTCCGCCCCTTCGGCGATGTCGAGCGCGACCTCGCGCAGCGCCTCGAGCGCATTGGCCGGGTCCATCTGGTAGCTCTTCTTGTCGCCCCTCAGCAGCCCGCGCGAACCCACCGCGTCGCGGAAGGGCCCGTAGAAGGCGCTGGCATATTTGGCGGCGTAGGACATGATCTGGACATTGGCGAAGCCGTCCTTCTCCAGCGCCCGGCGGATCGCGCCGACCCGCCCGTCCATCATGTCCGAGGGCGCGACGATGTCGGCCCCCGCCGCCGCCTGGACCAGGGCCTGGTCGACCAGCACCTTCACCGTCTCGTCGTTCAGCACGCAGTGGCGATCGTCGGTGATGCCGTCATGGGCGTCGGACGTATAGGGATCGAGCGCCACGTCGGTGATCACGCCCACCTCGGGCGCGGCGTCCTTGGCGGCCCTGACGGCGCGGCAGATGAGGTTGTCAGGGTTCAGCGCCTCGCGCGCGTCGTCGCTCCGGAGCTTGGAAGGCGTGTTGGGGAACAGCGCGATGCAGGGGATGCCGAGGTCCCGCGCCTCGCGCGCCCGCGCGGCGATCAGGTCCACCGACCAGCGCGACACGCCCGGCAGCGTCGCGATCGGCTCCTCCACCCCCTCGCCCTCGGTGGCGAACAGCGGCCAGACCAGGTCCGACGGCGTCAGCACGGTTTCGGCGACGAGCGCGCGGCTCCACGCCGTGGCACGGGTGCGGCGCATGCGCAGATCGGGGAAGCGGGCCTCGCTCATCGGCGAGGCTGTAACGCGCGCATCGCCGCCTGCAAAGCCGCACACGTTGTGCGGCGGCGCGATCGGTGGCACAATGCGGCCCTGCCCACTGCAGGGGAGGTATCCGATGACGCCTCGTGCCGCTGCCCTGGCCGGCGCTCTCGCCGCGGCCCTTTCCACGGCCGCCGCCGCCCAGACCCCGCCCAATCCGATCCTCTATTTCACCGGCACCGAACATTATTCGGCCAACGGCAAGAACTGGATCCGCTATCGCTACGACGTGTTCAACAAGGACGGCTACCCCGCAGACATGTTCGCCGCCGCGCCGTCGCTTCCGCCGTGCGGAATGAATGCCAATGCGTCGCGCAGCTGGGTCGACGTCTTCGACGGGCGCACCAACCGGCGCCTCTACGGCTTCTGCGCGCTCGGCACGCCCGCCAATCTCGGCTCGATCTGGTTCGCGGGCGAAGAAGGCACGCTGCCGCCGAGCTGGATCTACATCGAGATACACGACCGGCAGACGGGGAAGAAATACCGCTCCAACCTCGCCGACACCGTGATGTGACCGGCGCCGGGCGCTGACGGCCTCGCAGGCCGGGGAAGGACGATTGAGACTTTGCGCGGCATCTGCGAGTTACGGCCCCGTGGAAAGCACCAGCCCCGTCCCCCGCGAAGCCGTCCTGATCGTCAACGCCCATTCGCGGCGGGGGCAGGCGCTGTTCCGCGACGCCGAGACCAAGCTCGAGGCGGCCGGGATTCGCCTGATCGCCAGCCATGCGCTGAAGGACCCGAAGAGGCTCATCCCCACCGTCAAGCAGGCGGTGGTGGACGGCGCGCCGATGATCATCGTCGGCGGCGGCGACGGATCGCTCTCCTGCGCGGTGGACGAGCTGGTCGAGCGGGACTGCGTCTTCGCCCTGCTGCCGCTCGGCACCGCCAACAGCTTCGCCCGCACGCTCGGCATCCCGCTCGACCTCGATGGCGCGATCGAGACGATCCGAAACGGCCGCCGGCGGCGGGTCGATCTCGGCGTCCTCGACGGCGACTATTTCGCCAATTGCGCGGCAATGGGCCTCTCCCCGATGATCGGCGAGGGCATTCCCCACAAGCTCAAGAAATATCTCGGCCGCTTCGGCTACCTGCTCTGGGCGGCCTGGTGCATGGTCCGGTTCCGGCCGTTCAGGCTGACCGTGGACGACGGCGTCCGCAAGGAGACCGTCTGGGCGAGCGAGGTCCGAATCGCCAACGGCAGCTTCCACGGCGGCGTCGAGCTGATCGAGGAAGCGGCCGTCGACAGCGGCGAGATGGTGGTCCAGGCGGTGCTCGGGCGCAGCGCGCTGCGGCTCGTCTGGGAATGGTTCGCCAAATATTGGAAGCTGCGCACCCGCGAGCGCATGACCCGCGAATTCCACGGCCGCCGCCTCCACATCACCACGCGTCCGCGCCAGCGCATCTCGATCGACGGCGAGGTGCTGGCGAAGACGCCGGCGGTCGTCGAGGTCGCCGAGCGCGCGATCGAGGTGGTGGTGCCGGCCTGAAGTCCTCTCCGGGACGGAGAGGAGGACCGCGGCCGAAGGCCGTGGTGGAGGGGGTTCGGAGGTTTAGGCCCTGCCCTCCTCACCCGCACCTGCACATCCGCGGGGCCCCCTCCACCATGCTGCGCATGGTCCCCCTCCCGGGGAGGATTTTTCAGCCCAGCCGCGTCAATGCCGCCCGATACTTCTCCGCTTCGGCCGCTTTCTCCGCATGGTCGGCCCGCGCCTTCTCCACCGCCTCGGGCTTGGCGCGTTCGACGAAGCTCGGGTTGGAGAGCCGCCCGGCCAGCGAATCGCGCTCCTTCTCCGCCGCCTGCAGCGCCTTTTCGAGCCGCGCGCGCTCGGCGGCGATGTCGATGACGCCTTCGAGCGGCAGCACATAGGTCGCCTCGTCGACCACCACCTGCGCGGCGCCGCCCGACGGCGCGCCGATGTCCACCGTCTCGAGCCGCGCCAGCCGCTTCAGCGCCGCTTCATTGCGCGCCAGCCGCGCCTGCGTCTGCTCCGACGCGTCGCGGACGTGGAGGTCGAGCTTCGCCCCCGGGGGCACGTTGAGCTCGGAGCGGGCGGCGCGGATGCCGCTCACCAGCCGGATCAGCCAGTCCACCTCCGGCCCCGCCTCAGGATCGAGCGCGCGCGCGTCCGGCATCGGCCATTTGGCGACGATCAGCGGATAGGGGCGCTCCCCCATCGCATGCCACAATTCCTCGGTGATGAACGGCATGAACGGGTGGAGCATGACGAGGATCTGGTCGAGCACCCAGCCGGCGACGGCGCGGGTCTCATCGTCGATCTGGCCCTTGATCAGCTCCAGATACCAGTCGCAGAAGCTCGCCCAGACGAACTGGTAGACGGTGTTCGCGCTCTCGTCGAAGCGCAGCTCCGCCATGGCGATGTCAAGCGCCTGGACGGTCTTCACCGTCTCCCCGACGATCCACTTGTTGACGGGAAGCGTCGCCGCCGGCGGCTCGAGCGCGGCGCTCGCGCCGATGCCGTTCGCCTGGCAGAAGCGGGCGGCGTTCCACAATTTGGTGGCGAAGTTGCGATAGCCTTCGACGCGCTTCTCATCGAGCTTGATGTCGCGCCCCTGGCTCTCCATCGCGGCGAGGGTGAAGCGCAGCGCATCCGCCCCGTAGCGGTCGATGAGGCCGAGCGGATCGACCGTGTTGCCCTTCGATTTCGACATCTTCTGGCCCTTGGCGTCGCGCACCAGGCCGTGGAGGTAGAGCCGCTTCCACGGGCGCTCGCCCATGAAGTGGAAGCCCTGCATCGCCATCCGGGCGTCCCAGAAGAAGATGATGTCGAAGCCGGAGATCAGCACGTCGTTCGGATAATGGCGCGCGAGCTTCGTGCCGGGCTTCGGCACCCAGCGCGCCGCCCCTTCGGAGAATTCGGCATCGTCCGGCCAGCCGAGGGTGGCGAACGGCCAGAGCGCGGAGGAGAACCAGGTGTCGAGCACGTCGCTGTCGCGGCGGAGGGCGACGCCTTCGCCGGCCAGCGCCTGCGCTTCCTCCTCGGTCTCGGCGACGTAGACGTTGCCGCCCTCGTCGTACCAGGCCGGGATCTGGTGGCCCCACCAGAGCTGGCGCGAGACGCACCAGGGCTGGATGTTCTCCAGCCAGTTGAACCAGGTCTTCTCCCAGGTCTTCGGAACCACGTCGATGTCGCCCTCGCGCACCGCGGCGATGGCGGGCTTCGCCAGCGTGGCGGCGTCGACATACCATTGGTCGGTCAGCCACGGCTCGATGACGACGCCGGAGCGGTCGCCATAAGGCGTCTGGATGACGCGGTCCTCGACCTTTTCCAAGAAGCCTTCCGCCTCCAGCATCTCGACGACGCGCTTGCGCGCCTCGAAGCGGTCGAGGCCGACCAGTTCCTCGGGGATGCCGCCGCACTGGACGATCCGCGCCTGCGGATCGAGCATGTTGAGCATCTCGGCGG
>JBKBVA010000107.1:0-8235 GCA_046289665.1 Allosphingosinicella sp. | reverse complement strand
GCGCTGTTCGTATTCGCCCGCGCTGTTGCCGCCGAAGACGAGGTGGGTGTGGCAGTCGACGAGGCCGGGCGTCACCCAGGCGCCGCCCAGCGGCTCGACGACACGCGCCCGGTAGCCGGCGAGGTCGACGCGGCGGCCGACGCGGACGATCCGGCCGTCCTGGATGCCGATCGCGCCGTCCTCGATCGCGCCGAATCCGCCCGGCACGGCCGGGTCCATCGTCGCGACGTTACAATTTGTAAGGAGGCGGTCCCACATGGGTCGCCATAGTGAAACAATCGCGTGTAAGGGTCAAAGCATGGTGTGGCGCTCGATTTCGGACCTTCTTGGTGGGGAAGGCGAAGTGGCGATCCTAGGACTTCCGATGGAGGCGGGATCGGTGACGCCGGGCCGCTGCGACCTCGCGCCGGCCACCATCCGCAAAATCCTCAAGCGATTCAGCACCTACGACGTCGAGACGGGGCGGGAGCTGGCGCTCGCCGTCCGCGACCTTGGCGACGTCGCCGTCCAGGGGGTGATGCCCGCCGACGGATTCGATCCGATTCGGACCGAAGTCACCGCCGCCACCGCGGCGCACCCCCTCACCCTGCTCCTCGGCGGCAACAACGCCGTCACCCGCCCCGCCGCCCACGGCCTCGGCGTGCCGCTCGCCCGGGTCGGCCTCATCACCCTCGACGCCCATTTCGACCTGCGCGAGACGGATGGCGGGCTGATCAACGGCAATCCGGTCCGCGCCCTGCTGGAGGACGGCCTGCCGGGCCAGAATATCTGCCAGATCGGCCTCGCTCCCTTCGCCAATACGGCGAAGATGCACCGCGACGCGCTCGAAGCCGGCATCGGCGTCTGGACCATCGCCGAGTGCCGGGAGCGGGGCATCGCCTCGGTGCTCGAGGCGGCGCGCTCGCGCCTCGCCCATTGCGAGGCGCTGATGGTCGATTTCGACATCGACGTGATCGACCGCGGCCAGTGCCCCGGCGCCCCCGGCGCCAGGCCCGGCGGCATGCCGGCCGACATGTTCTTCGCCGCGGCGCGCCGGCTGGGCGAGGATCCGCGGGTCAGGCTCGTCGACGTGACCGAATTCGATCCCAGCCTCGATCTCGGCGAGATCACCGCGCTGACCGCCGGCCGCTGGGTGTGCGAGATCCTCGCCGGCTTCTCAGCCCGCTAGCTCTTTCAGCGGCACGGACGGATCGGCGAGCCGTGCCGGCGGCACCTGCGCCCGCGAGAGGATGAGCTTGCGGCCCTGCACATAGTCGCGTGTGGCATTGACGCAGTCGAGCGCGATCACCCGCCCCTCCAGCAGGTAGAGGACCGAAAAGCTGCGCGCGGCCGGATCGCCCCGCACCACCGCCGCGTCGTGGCCGACCGAGAGGCCGACCGTCTGCAGCTTGAGGTCGTACTGGTTGGACCAGAACCACGGCATCGCCGCATAGGGTTCGCGCGTCCCCAGGATCGCCTTCGCCGCCGTCGCCGCCTGGTCGTGCGCGTTCTGGACCGATTCGAGGCGTATGCGCAGCCCGCCGGCGAACGGATTTTCGTGCGCCGCGCAGTCGCCTACCGCATAGACGTCCGGCAGGCTGGTGCGGCAGAAGGCGTCGACATCGACCCCGTTCGCCCCGTCCGCGCCCGCCGCGAGGAGCGGCCCCACCGCAGCGTCGATGCCGATGCCGACGATCACCATCTCCGCCGCGATCCGCTCGCCGTCCTGCAGCCGCACGGCGGCGGCACGGCCCTTCTCGCCCTCGATCGCCGCGACCGAGGCGCCGAGCCGCAGGTCGACGCCGCGGGCGCGGTGCTCGGCTTCGTAGAAGCGGGAAATGTCCGCCCCCGCCACCCGCGCGAGCAGCCGGTCGAGCGCCTCGACCAGCACCACCTGCTTGCCGCGCCCGGCGAGCACCGCCGCGGTCTCGAGGCCGACATAGCCGCCGCCGACGATGACGATCCGCTCCACGGTCGTAAGCTCGGCGCGGATGCGGTTGACGTCGGCGCGGGTGCGGACGCAGTGGACGCCGGCGAGCGTGCCTCCCTCGCAGCGCAGGCGCCGCGGAACGCCGCCCGCGGCCCAGATCAGCCTGCCGTAGCCGAACCGCGCACCCGACGCGGCTTCGAGCGTCTTCGCCGCCGGATCGACCGCGTCGATGCGCGTCCCCGCCACCATCTCCACCTTGCGCTCCGCCCAGAAGGCGGCGGGGCGGATCAGCATCCGCCCGAAATCCTTTTCGTCGGCGAGATATTCCTTGGAAAGGGGCGGCCGCTCGTAGGGCAGGTCCGGCTCCGCCCCGATCAGGCCGATCGAGCCGCCGAAGCCGAGCTGGCGAAGCTGGATCGCCGCCTGCGCGCCCGCATGCCCTCCGCCGACGATCGCGATGTCGAAATGCGTCATGGGGCCGCGGTAGCAACTCCCCTCCCGGAAAGGGAGGGGGCTGGGTTTCGGCCGGAGCCGCTCGTCGCGGTTCCGGCCGCCCTTGCGCATTGCCAGGCGGCCCGTTCGTCGCCATGTGGGCAGCGATGGCCGATATTTCCCCCGAAACCGCCGACCATTTCCGCAGCGCGATGCGCCGCGTCGCCTCGACGGTGAACGTCATCACCATCTGCGTCGACGGCCAGCCGATGGGGATCACCGCGACCGCGATGTCTTCGCTCTCGCTCGACCCGCCGAGCCTTCTCGTCTGCATCAACCGCTACGCCGCGATGCACCGGTCGATGGAGGAGGTCACGCATTTCTGCGTCAACGTGCTCCACCGCGAGCAGGAAGCGATCGCCCGCATGTTCGCGGACCGCGAGCAGCATGCGCTTCGCTTCGTCGACGGCTGGGACGTCTCCTGTGCCCGCCCGCCCCGGCTGCTCGAGGCGCAGGCCTCGGTGGTCTGCCGCCGCATCGATCATCACCGCTTCGGCACCCATTCGATCTTCATCGGCGTCGTCGAGGACGCGTCGGTGCGCGAGGACGTCGATCCTCTGGTCTATCTGGACGGCGCCTATGGCGGCGCGGGGGCGATTCAGGCGCGCCGGTAGCGGAAGTACCAGACTTCGTGGCCCTTGCGCCGGGCCTTGGCTTCGTAGCGCGTCTCGGGCCAGCCGCCGGGGCGGGTGAGGAAGTCCTTCGCGCTCTCCGCCAGCCACTCGAAGTCGTCGCGCGCATTCATCACCATCATCGACCAGCGGCAATAGGTCGGGTCGTCGGTGCCGAGCCGGAACTCGCCGCCGGGCTTGAGCTTCGCGGCGATGAGGTCGAGCGGGCCGTGATTGACCATCCGCCTCTTGGCGTGGCGCGCCTTGGGCCAGGGATCGGGGTGGAGCAAGTAGACGAAGGACAAGGCGCCGTCCGGCACCCGCTCCAGCACGTCGAGCGCGTCGCCCATGTGGAGGCGGACGTTGGCGAGGTGCCGGTCCCTTATGTGTCCTAGCGCGCCGACGACGCCGTTCAGGAACGGCTCCGCGCCGATGAAGCCGTGATCGGGGAGGAGGTCGGCGCGATAGGCGAGATGCTCGCCCGATCCGAAGCCGATCTCGAAATGGAGCGGGCGCCCGGCGCCCCCGGCGTCGCCGAACAGGGTGCGCGAATCGACTGGCCCGTCCTCGGGCACGCTGATCGCCGGCAGCAGCTCTTCGAGCAAAGCCGCCTGGCCCTGGCGCAGCTTGTGCCCGGAGCGGCGGCCGTAGAGGCGGCGGATGGTACTGGGATCGTTCACGTGCCCCGCTCTATCCTTGCTCGATGAGATACGCCATCGCCGCCGCCGTAGCGCTGACCGTTTCGAGCCCGGCCGCCGCCACGATCGGCCTGCTCTGCAAGCCTGCCGGCGGCGCGCGGCCGCACGTCGGCATCGTCTTCGGCGCCGGCGCGGACGGCGGCATCGCCTCCCTGCACCTCAGGGAGGGCGGTGCCTGGCGCACCTCCTTCGACAAGGAGAGCGGCCTCGTCCTCACCCGCTCCGAGGTGCGCCGGCCCTGGGTGGAGGCCGACTTTCTCGACAACCGGGGCGCGCAGCGCCGCGGCCGGCTGAAGGTCCGCCTGTCCGGACATACCGCCTCGGGCATTCTCTCCCTCGACGGCCGCACCTGGAAGGTGCGCTGCGTCCAGGACTAGAGCGCCGCCTTCAGCTTGTCGGCGAGGTCGGTCTTCTCCCACGGGAAGAAGTCGCCTTCCGCCTTGCGGCCGAAATGGCCGTAGGCCGCGGTCTTGCGGTAGATCGGCTTGTTGAGGCCGAGATGGGTGCGGATCGCGCGCGGGGTGAGGCCGCCGAGCTCCGGAACGGCCATGATCGCCTGCTCGATCTTCGCATCCTCGACCGTGCCGGTGCCGTGCGTGTCGACGTAGAGCGACAGCGGCTTCGACACGCCGATCGCATAGGCGAGCTGGATCGTGCAGCGGCGCGCGAGGCCGGCGGCGACGATGTTCTTGGCGAGATAGCGGGTAATGTAGGCCGCCGAACGGTCGACCTTGGTCGGGTCCTTGCCGGAAAAGGCGCCGCCGCCGTGTGGGCTGGCGCCGCCATAGGTGTCGACGATGATCTTGCGGCCGGTGAGGCCGGCGTCGCCGTCCGGGCCGCCGATCTCGAAGCTGCCGGTCGGGTTGATGTGATATTCGGTGGCGTCGGAGAGGAGGTTGGCCGGCAGGACGTCGGCGACGACCTTCTTCACATAGGCCTTGAGCTCGGCTTCCTTCTCGCCCTCGTCATAGCCCTTGCCGTGCTGGGTCGAGACCACGATCGCGGTCGCGGCGACCGGCTCGCCATTCTCGAAGCGCAGAGTGACCTGGCTCTTCGAATCGGGCTCGAGGAAGGGGGCGGCGCCCGAATGGCGGTCCTCGGCCATGCGCTCGAGGATCTTGTGGCTGTAATAGAGGGTGGCCGGCATCAGGTCCGGCGTCTCGTCGCAGGCGAAGCCGAACATGATGCCCTGGTCGCCCGCGCCTTCGTCCTTGTTGCCGCCGGCGTCGACGCCCTGGGCGATGTGCGCCGACTGCGGGTGGAGGTTGTTGGAGAAGTCGAGCGTCTCCCAGTGGAAGCCGTCCTGCTCGTAGCCGATGTCGCGGACCGTCTGGCGGACGACCTGCTCGATCTCTTCCTGGACGCCCGGCGCCCAATTGCCTTCCTCGTCCATGATGCCCTTGCCGCGGATCTCGCCGGCGAGGACGACCTTCTGCGTCGTGGTCAGCGTCTCGCAGGCGACGCGCGCTTCGGGGTCCTTGGACAGGAACAGGTCGACGATGGCGTCGGAAATCTGGTCCGAGACCTTGTCGGGATGGCCTTCGGAAACGGATTCGGACGTGAAGAGATAGTTGCTGCGCATCGCGAGAATCGACCTTCCTGAGAGCGAAGATGGTGGGAATTGCGGATATAAAGATATCCTTATATGCGCGCGCTCTAGCGCGGTTCGCCGTCCTTCGCAATGGGGCGCCGCGACGGCCGCGGCAGGGCCGGGCCGAGGCTGGCGAGCAGCAGCGCCAGGATGAACGGCATGACATTGCCCCACTTGGCGAACACGGTCGGCGCCCTGGGCGCGGGGAGGCGGGCGTCGATGAAGCCCGCCTGGCGCCACGGGATCGAATGGAGCAATGCGCCTTCCGCGTCGATCACCGCCGAAATGCCGGTGGGCGTGGAGCGCAGCACCGGCAGCCCCTCCTCCAGCGCGCGCATCCGCGCCTGGGCGAGGTGCTGCGGCGGCCCCCAGCGGCCGAACCAGGCGTCGTTCGACGGGTTGAACAGGAAATTCGGCCGGTTCCCGGGGTCGACGACCTGGCCGGAGAAGATGATCTCGTAGCAGAGCTGGAAGCCGGCCTCGCCGACGATCGGCAGCGCCAGCGTCTGCGGTCCGGGGCCGGAATCGAAGTCGACGTCGCCGGGCGCGAGGCGCGACAGGCCGATCGCCGAGAGGATCGGCCGCATCGGCAGATATTCGCCATAGGGGACGAGATGCGCCTTGTCGTAGCGGGCGAGGATCTCGCCCTCGCGGTTCATCGCGAAGACGCTGTTGGTGGCGCTGGTGAGGTCGAAGCCGTTCGCCGAGCGCCAGGTGACGCCGCCGGTCAGCAGCAGGTCCTCTTCGCCGAGGACGCGGCCGACGGCGCGGCGCAGGGCCTCGGTCTCGCGGCGATATTGCGGCCCGGCGAGGCCGTTCTCGAGCGGGCGGGTGACCGCCGCCTCGGGCCAGAGCAGCAGCCGCGGCTCGCGGCCGCCCCAGCGCGACAGGCGGGTCAGCCGCTCCATATTCTCCTCGAAGAAGCCCTCCCGCCACTTGTCCTCCTGGCCGATGTTGGGCTGGACGATGCGGATCGCCGGGCCGGCCTTGCCCGGGTCCTGCGCCTGCGCGGCCATGGCGATGCCGGTGGGAAGCGCCACGCCCGCCAGCAGCGCGCCGCCGCTGCGCCAGTGCCGCTCGACGAGCAGCAGCAAGGCGCCCGAGAGCAGCATCGCGATGCCGGAGACGCCGTAGGTGCCGAAGACGGTCGACAGGCGGGAGACCGGGGTCGGCAGCAGCGCCACGCCCACCGGGTTCCAGGCGAAGCCGGTGAACATCGTCGCCCGCAGCCATTCGGTGACGATCCAGGCGGCGGCGAAGGTGAGGACGAGGCGGATCGGATGGGCGCGCCCGAAGCGCCAGGCGAGGCCCGCCGCCACCGCCGGATAGACGGCGAGGTAGAGGGAGAGCAGCACCACTGCGATCCAGCCGAGCCAGGCCGGCATCTCGGCCTGAAAGGTGAAGGCGGTGGCGATCCAGTTCAGACCCAGCGTGAAATGGCCGACGCCGAACCACCAGCCGCGCGCCAGCGCCGGGCGCAGGCGCGGCGCGTCCCACACCAGCCACAACAGGGCCGCGAAGGCGGCGAGGGTAAGCGGCCACAGGCCCCACGGCTCGAAGCCGGCGGCGCCGACGAGGCCGGCGAGGAAGGAGAGAAAGAGCTTCACGCGACAAGCTCTTCGTCGGAAATCCGGACGATGACAATAAGCCTCGGGCGCGGCCGCCGCCCCGCGGGCGCGGGACGCGGCGACGCCGGAGCGCCTATTCGGCGGCGACGCCGACGATCAGGTCGCTCGTGCCGCGGCTCGGCTTCGCCTTGCTGGCGACGCCCTTCCAGGCGCGGCGGCGCTCGCCGGCGAACCAGGCGGCGGTGGCTTCGAGGCCCTGCTGCAGCGGCACCTTCGGCTCCCACTCCAGAAGCGCGCGCGCCCGGCCGATGTCGGGGCGGCGGCGGCGGGGATCGTCCTCGGGCAGCGGCCGGGTGACGACCCGAGAGTTCGAGCCGGTGAGGGCGAGGACGCGCTCGACGAGGTCGCTGACGGTGAGCTCGACGGGGTTGCCGAGATTGACCGGCCCGTCCGTGACGTCGCTCTCCATCAGCCGCACGAGCCCGTCGACGAGGTCGCTGACATAGCAGAAGCTGCGCGTCTGGGAGCCGTCGCCGTAGACGGTGATGTCGTCGCCGGCGAGCGCCTGGCAGATGACGTTCGAGACCACCCGGCCGTCGTCCGGCCGCATCCGCGGGCCATAGGTGTTGAAGATCCGTGCGACGCGCACGTCGGCGCGGCCGGCGCGGCTATAGTCGAAGCTCAGCGTCTCGGCGGCGCGCTTGCCTTCGTCGTAGCAGGCGCGCGGGCCGGTGCAGCTCGTCCAGCCGCGATAGCTTTCCGGCTGCGGGTGGACCTCGGGGTCGCCATAGACCTCGCTGGTCGAGCTCAGCAGGTAGCGGGCGCCGGTCTCCTCGGCGAGGCGCAGCAGGTTGCGCGCGCCGAGCACGTTGGTGAGCATCGTATGCTCCGGATCGGCCTGGTAGTGCGGCGGCGAGGCGGCGCAGGCGAGATTGTAGATGCGGGTGAAGGCGGTCCGCCGCACCGGGGCTGGGAGGGCGTGGATGACGTCCGCCTCGACGAAGTCGAAGCGCGGCTCGTGGGCGAGGTGGGCGAGGTTCTGCGGCCGGCCGGTGAGATAGCTGTCGAGGCAGACGACGGTGGCGCCGTCTGCGAGCAGGGCGTCGATCAGGTGGGACCCGATGAAACCGGCGCCGCCCGTGACCAATGCAACCTGGTTTTGTGCGTTCTTCACAGGCAACTCCCTATCTTCTTCTTCTGCGGCAGCAACAGGCCCCGGTCCATCAACACGGTACCCGCTCTTTGGTTCAGTGGGACAAGGATCGCGCTTTTTCGCCGAATCACGACACCGCCTCCAGCGCCGGGCGCGCGGCGGGGGCGGCCGCGGCCTCGGCGAGATAGGCTTCCAGCTCGGCCGCGCGGTCGG
>JBKBVA010000106.1:0-8249 GCA_046289665.1 Allosphingosinicella sp. | reverse complement strand
CACCGCGGGAAGGAACAGCAGGAAGCCCGCCCCCTCTCCCCACGCCGCAGGAAGCAGCGCGCGCAGCATCAGCCCGGCCGCGACCATGAGCGCCGCGAAGACGATCGCGAATCCGGTCCGGCGGCGGGCGATGGGCACGGTGTGGCGCAGGTCCATTCCCCCTCCCATAGCGCGCCGCGCCGCGGGGTCGACCTAGGGGATGTTACCTAGGGACTATTCCCGAATGGGAGCGCGCCGCCGCCCGGCCCATATCGCCGCCATCGCAAGACGACCCACAAGAACAAGACATTCGGAGACCTGACATGACCGCCCCCCTCGTCGACCTTTCGGTCCACCATCGCCCGGAGGGCCTGTCCGACCGCATCGCCTTCGGCTTCACGAAGATGCTGCGCTTCTGCGCCGACACCTTCTTCGCCAAGCGCTACGGCCACCGCGCCGTGGTGCTGGAGACGGTCGCTGCGGTGCCGGGCATGGTCGGCGCGACCATCAACCACCTCACCTGCCTCAGGCGGATGTGCGACGACAAGGGCTGGATCAAGACGCTGATGGACGAGGCCGAGAACGAGCGGATGCACCTCATGACCTTCATCGAGGTGTCGAAGCCGACCCTGTTCGAGCGGTTCGTGATCATCGCCGTCCAGTGGGTGTTCTACCTTGCCTTCTTCGCCCTCTACCTCGTCTCCGCCCGCACCGCGCACCGGGTGGTCGGCTATTTCGAGGAGGAAGCGGTGATCAGCTACACCTCCTACCTGCAGGAGATCGACGAGGGCCGCTCGGAGAACGTGCCGGCGCCGGCGATCGCCAGGCGCTATTGGGGCCTCCCCGCCGACGCGACCCTGCGCGACGTGGTGCTGGTGGTGCGGGCCGACGAGGCCCATCACCGCGACGTCAATCACGGCTTCGCGGACGAGCTGGCCGGCCTGCCGCAGCAGCGCGAAGTCGCCCCCTGCCCGCCCCACCGGGCGCTCGAGCCGATCTGGAAGCAGGCGGCATGAGCCGGTTCGAGGCCATCACGGAAGAAGCGCTCGGCGAGCTCGTCGGGCGCTTCTACGCCGCGGTGCGGCGCGATCCGCTGCTCGCCCCGGTGTTCGAGCCGGCGATCGAGGATTGGGACGAGCATTTGACGATGCTCCAGGCCTTCTGGTCCTCGGTCATGCTGACCAGCGGCCGCTACAAGGGCCGGCCGCTCCCCGCCCACGTCAAGCACGGCGCGGCGATGACGAAGGAAAGGTTCGAACGCTGGCTGGCTTTGTGGCGCGCCACGGCCGACTCGCTGTTCGAGCCCGCCCCGGCGGCGGCGCTCGCCGAGAAAGCGGAGCGGATCGCCGAGAGCCTGCAGCTCGGCATCGCCTTCGCCCGCGGCGGCGGCAGACTGAGGAGCGCGGCATGAGCGCGCCCTACAAATGGACGCCCGAATTCGACGCCACCACGCTCCCCGAGGGGCTGAAGCGGGTCCATTCGACCAAGGAGGGGACGTGGGGCGTCATCCACGTCTCGGAAGGATCGCTGCGCCTGGTCTTCCCGGAGACCGGAGAGGAGGCGATCCTCGCGCCCGGCCGTCCCGGCCTGGTCGAACCGGCCGAGCCGCACCTGGTCGAGCCGCTCGGTCCGTTCAGGATGCGGATCGCCTTCCACCGGGAAGCTCCGGCCATTCGGTCAGCCCGAGCCGCTCGCGCCGCACCCAGCGGGTGATCATCAGCACCGCGACGACGGCGAGCCCGCTGGCGAGGCCGATCCAGATTCCGACACCCTTCCAGCCCAGCCCGAAGGCGAGGCCGACGCCGACGCCGAGCCCGATCCCCCAATAGCCGAGCGCGGCGTAGATCATCGGCACCGTCGTGTCGTGCAGGCCGCGCAGCATCCCCGCGCCGACCACCTGCGCCCCGTCGAAGATCTGGAAGAAGGCGGCGACCAGCAGGAACGACATGGCGAGCGAGATGACCGTGCCGTTGGCGGGATCGGCCGGATCGAGGAAGATCGAGACCAGCCAGTCCGGCATCGCCAGCATGACCAGCCCCATCAGGGCCATGAACGACACGCCGAGCGCGAAGGCGGCCCAGCCGGCGCGGCCGATGCCGGTCCGGTCGCGACGCCCGTAGGCGAGGCCCACCCGCACCGTCACCGCCTGCGCCAGCCCCATCGGCACCATGAACGACAGAGCCGCGATCTGGATCGCCACCGCATGGGCGGCGATCTCCGCGGCGCCGATCAGCCCCATCAGGAACACCGCCGCGTTGAAGATGGTGATTTCGAGCCCGAGCGTGATCGCGATCGGCCCGCCGAGCCGCCACACCTCGCGGAAGCGCTGCCAGTCCGGGCGCCAGAAGCGGCCGAACAGGCGGTAGCGGCGGAATCTCTTGTGGCGGATTACGACCACCGCCATCGCGGCGAACATGAACAGGTTGGCGCTGGCGCTGCCGATCCCGACGCCGAGCAGGCCGAGCGCCGGGAAGCCGAACTTCCCGAAGATCAGGGCGTAGTTGATTAGGCCGTTATAGACGACCGCGGCAATGACGATGACCAGCGACCACAAGGGCCGCTCCAGCGCCGAGACGAACGAGCGCAGCACCAGGTAGAAGAGATAGGGCAACAGCCCCCATTGCAGCGCCCGCACCATCGTCTGCGCGTCGGCGGCAAGGCCCGGATCCTGGCCGAGCAGGAGGAGCAAGGCCTCGGTCTGCCACAGCAGAATCCAGACCGGCACGCAGATCGCCGCCCCCGCCCACATCGCCTGGCGCGCGGTGCGGCGAACGTCGCGGACGCTGTGCCGCCGCGCGCCGAGCTCGCGCGCCATCATCGGCGCCGAGGCGGTGACGAGGCCCATGCCAAAGACGAGGAAGGCAACGTAGATGTTCATGCCGAGCGTGCCGGCGGCGAGCGACCGCGGCCCCAGCCAGCCGAGCAGCACCACGTCGGTGGTGTGGATGAGGGCCTGGGCGACGTTGGTCAGCACCAGAGGCCAGGCGAGCGCCGCCGTCGCGCGAAACTCGTCGCGCCACTTTTTCCCCTCCTCTCCGCGCCGCAGGATCATGGTTCGCGCCCTAGGCCAGCGCCGCCCCCGGCGGAAGCGCGATTGCATCGGCGCGCGCCGCCCCCATCTCGCATGGCATGATCCCTCTCTCCATTCTCGACCTCGCCCCGATCGTCGAAGGCGGCGACGCCTCCTCCGCTTTCCGCAACGCCGTCGATCTCGCCCAAGCCGGCGAGCGGCTCGGCTACCGGCGCTACTGGATGGCCGAGCACCATTCGATGCCGGGCATCGCCAGCGCCGCCACCGCCGTCGCGCTGGCCCATATCGGCGCCCGAACCGACACGATCCGCATCGGGGCGGGCGGCGTGATGCTCCCCAACCACGCGCCGCTCGTGATCGCCGAGCAATTCGGCACGCTCGAATCGCTCTATCCGGGCCGGGTCGACCTCGGCCTCGGCCGCGCCCCGGGCACCGACCGCGCCGCCGCTTTGGCGCTCCGCCGCACCCTCGCCTCGGACGAGAACCAGTTCCCGCGCGACGTGGTCGAACTGCTCGATTATTTCCGCGGGGACGGCGGGGACGGTCGCCAGGTCCGCGCGGTGCCGGGCGAGGGGCTGGACGTGCCGGTCTGGATCCTCGGCTCCAGCCTGTTCGGCGCCCAGCTCGCGGCGATGCTCGGCCTTCCCTACGCCTTCGCCTCCCACTTCGCGCCGGCCGCGATGATGGACGCGGTGCGGCTCTACCGGGAGCGCTTCCAGCCGTCGGAGCGGCTCGCCGAGCCTTATGTGATGCTCGGCTTCAACGCCTTCGCGGCCGAGACGGACGAGGAAGCGGCCTTGCTCAAGACCTCGGTCGAGCAAGCCTTCGTCCGGTTGCGGGGCGGCGATCCCGGCAAGCTGCAGCCCCCCGTCCCCGGCTATCGCGACACGCTGCCCGCCGCCCATCGCGCGATGCTCGACCAGGCGCTGTCCTGCTCGGCGGTCGGCTCTCCGGAGACGGTGCGGCGCCAGATCGCCGACTTCGTCGCCCGCACCGGCGCCGACGAGCTGATGATCGTCTCGCAGATCTACGACCATGAAGCGCGTTTGCGCTCGAACGAGATCGTCGCGGGCGCGGCGGGCTAGCCGGGCGCCGGCCCAGCCCCTATCTCTTTCTTCCGAACACCGACTGGAGCAGATGATGGCCCGCGAACCTTCCTATCCCGACGACGTGCCCGTCACCCCGGCCAAGGGGCCGGCGAGCGACGAGCCGGCCGCCCCGCCGCCCCACGGCGCCAAGGCGGAGGATGCGCGCGCCGGCGCGAAGAGCGGCGGCGAGGACAGGAGCCGGAACAAGCATCTGATGACCGGCGCGGCGATCGGCATCGGCTCGGCCGCCCTGGTCGCGGCCCTGCTCTATTCGGGCAGCCGCAAGAAGAAGTACGACAAGGGCAACGGCTGAGCCGCCGCCCCGCCGCCTGAACGCCGCCTTTCGGGCGGGTTCAGGCGCCGCTCAAGAGACTCGGCGCATAAGCTCCTGATCCAGTCAGGAGTTGTAGCATGCGTACCATCGTTCTCGCCCTCACCGCGGCGACCCTCACCGTCCCGGCCATGCCGGCCGCCACCGCCTTCGCGTCCCACGACCAGGGCAGCTATCGCGGCCAGACCTGGCGCGGTTCGGACGGCCGCACCTATTGCCGCAAGTCGAACGGCACGACCGGCCTCCTCGTCGGCGGCGCCGCCGGCGCGCTCGCCGGCCGCGAGATCGACAAGCATGGCAGCCGCACCACCGGCACCGTCCTCGGCGCCGCCGTCGGCGCGCTGCTCGGCCGCCACGTCGAGCGCAACGTCATCTCGAAGCGCCGCTGCCGCTGAGGCGCCGCTTCCGCAGCTGAAAAGACGAACGCCCCGGCCGCAACGCCGGGGCGTTTTCTTTTGCGGGCCGGGCGCTAGGGTGCGGCTCCCGACCCCTGCCGAGGCCCTCCATGCGCACCCTCTTCGCCGCTCTCCTGCTCGCCGCCGCCCCCGCTTTCGCGCTCCAGACGCAGCCGGTCGAAACCCGGCAGGTCGGCTCGGCCCGGCTCGAGAACGTGCCCGCCATCCCGGAGGAGGTCCGGCAGGCGGTGCAGCTTTTCCAGAACTATCGCGAGGCGCGGTTCGAGGACTGGCTCGGCGACGGCTCGATGCTGATCGCCACCCGCTTCGGCCCGACCATGCAGCTCCACCGCGTCGCCGGGCCGGGCGCGGCGCGCACCCAGCTCACCTTCTTCGACGAGCCGGTGGCGGGCGCCTGGGCGATCCCGGGCAGCGACCGCTTCCTGCTGTCGCGCGACACCGGCGGCGACGAATGGTTCCAGCTCTACACGATGGGCCTCGCCGGCGCGCCGGTGCAGCTGACCGAGCCCGGCACGCGCAACCAGTCGCCGGCGATCAGCAAGGACGGCGCGCTGGTCGCCTGGTCGCGGGCGGTGAAGGGATCGCCCGATTACGCCATCCTCGTCGCCGACCCGTCCGACCCCTCGAGCCGCCGCGTCGCCTATCAGGGGACGGGCTCGATCGCGCCGAGCGACATTTCCGCCGACGGCGCGAAGATCCTCCTCACCCGCACCCTCTCCAATCGCGAGATGCGCCTCTCGGGGCTCGATCTCGCCACCGGCCAGGCGGCGGAGATCCCCTATACGGGGGAGCCGGCCCGCTACCAGGGCGCGCGCTTCGCGCCGGGCGGCGAGAAGATCCTCGTCGTCTCCGACCATGGCAGCGACGTCCGCCGCCTCGTCGAGATCGACCTTGCCGGCGGTGCGCGGCGCGTCCTCTCCGGCGACACGCCGTGGGAGGTGGAGAGCTTCACGCTCTCCCAGGACGGGCGCTTCCTCGCTTACGTGCTGAACGAGGACGGCTTCTCGCGCCTCGTCCTCCAGGACCGGACCGGCGGCCGCACCCTCCCCGTCCCCGCTTTGCCGAAGGGCGTGCTGACCGGCCTCGACTTCTCCCCCGACGGGCGGAGCCTCGCCATCGGCCTCACCGGCGCGAAGACGGCGGGCGACGTGTGGAGCCTCGACCTCGCCTCCGGCGCCCTTTCCCGCTGGACCCATTCGGAGCTCGGCGGCCTCGATCCGGCGAAGCTCGCCGAGCCGGAGCTGATCCGCTTCCGCTCGTTCGACGGCCGCTCGATCCCCGCCTTCGTCTACCGCCCGGCCGGCCTTCCCGCGCACGCCAGGACGCCGGTCATCGTCGACATCCACGGCGGACCCGAAGCCCAGACGCGGCCGGGCTGGAACCCCGGCGCCCAATATTTCGCCGACACTCTGGGCGCGACCGTGATCCTTCCCAACGTCCGCGGCAGCGAGGGCTACGGCAAGGCGTATCTCAACCTCGACAATGCCGAGAAGCGGGAGGACAGCGTCAAGGACATCGGCGCCCTGCTCGACTGGATCGCGACCCAGCCCGGCCTCGATCCCGCCCGCGTCGCCGTCTACGGCCAGTCCTATGGCGGCTACATGTCGCTCGCCTCGATGATCCACTTTTCCGACCGGCTGGTCGGCGGCGTCGAGCGCTACGGGATCAGCGACTTCCAGACCTTCCTCGAAAACACCGAAAGCTACCGCCGCGACAACCGCCGCGCCGAATATGGCGATGAACGCGATCCGAAGATGCGCGCGGTCTTCGCCCGCATCTCGCCGCTCCGCAACATCGAGAAGATCGGCAAGCCGATGCTGGTCATGCAGGGCGCCAACGACCCGCGCGTGCCGCAGTCCGAATCCGACCAGGTGGTGGCGCGGCTGCGGGCGAGCGGCGTCGAGACCTGGTACGTCCTGTTCGCCGACGAAGGCCACGGCTTCCACAAGAAGCCCAACAACGACCTGCGCCGCGAGGTCGAGACGGTGTTCCTCAAGGCGCTGTTCGAGCGCTGACCTGCCTCCCCATCGCCAGATGGGGAGGGGGACCAGGCAAAGCCTGGTGGAGGGGTAGCGGACGCCGCGTTCGGCGTGTCGCGCGGGAACCGGCGGGACCGGGGGCGCTCTACCCCTCCACCACCCCGCGGGTGGTCCCCCTCCCCCCGAGCTGCCGCTCGCGGGGAGGCAGTGCTACACCTCCCGCCCGTACCATTCGTCCAGCCGCATCAGCTGGTCGTAATCGCCATAGGGCGCATATTCCGGGTGGAGCTTGGCGGTGAACGGCGCTTCGCCCGTCAGCCACGCGCCGGCCGCTTCGATGAACAGGCGTGCGGCGAGGGTGGTGAAGTCCTCCGGATCGAGCCCCGTGCGCCCGCCGACCGGGCTCGCCACGAACCCCAGCTTGCCGTTCCTGCGCGCCAGCGACCAATATTCGAAGCAGGCCGGCACGCCCTCGACGCCGTCGAAGCCGCCGCGCTCGGCGATCAGGCCGAGCAGGCCGAGCTGCATCGAATAGCCCTCCGCCACCGCCTTGGGTCCGGGCGGCGTCCCGGTCTTGTAGTCGACGATGGCGAGGCTGCCGTCGGCGCGCACGTCGATCCGGTCCGCCTCGCCGTAGAGCGACACGTCCCCCACCGCGCATTTGCCCTTCGCCTCCGCCGCGAGCGGCCGGCGCCCCTCGGCGGCGTTGCTCGCGACTTCCTCCGCGATCCAGTCGATCGCCTCCAGCAGGCGCGGCTGCCACAGGCCGCGCATCAGCGGATGGACGCCGCTCTCGCGCAGCAGGGCTTCCGCGCGCGGCCGCAGCCGCGCCGGATCGCAATCGTCCTCCTTCATCCAGGTCTCGAGCACCTTGTGCACCGCGCTCCCCCGCCAGGCCGCACCGGGATCGGCGTCCGGCACGTCGAGCGGGTGGAGGCGCAGCATCTTGCGCGCATAGAAAGCGAAGGGATCGGCCTTCAGCCGGTCGACGTCGGTGACCGAGATGGTGCGCGGCCGCAGGTCCGCCGGCGGCTGCGGGGCCGGACGGCCGGCGGGGCGGTGCTCGGCCGCCTTGTCGAGCGCCCGCGCCCAGCGGCGGTGGGTCTGCGAGCGGGTGAGGCCTCCCGTCATCGCCTCGAGCCGCAGCCAGAAGCGCGATGCGATCGCCGGCGCGCGCGCGTCGCGCCGCGCCCGCGTGACGAGCACGCTGCGCCCGCCCAGCCCGCCCGCCAGATCGTGCGCGGCAAGGCCGATGCGCCGTTCCAGGCTCGGCAGGCCGAGCTCGTGGCGGATGCGCGGCGCCAGCCACGGGTCCGGCGTCGGCAGCGGCGGCCAGCTCCCTTAGTTGAGGCCGGCGAGGATCATCAGGTCCGCCTGCTGCAGCCGCGCCTCGAGCAGGCCCAAGATGAAGATGCGCGGATGCTG
>JBKBVA010000105.1:0-8464 GCA_046289665.1 Allosphingosinicella sp. | reverse complement strand
GGTCGGCGAGGACATGGAGCTCGTCGTCAAGCTCCACCGCCACATGCGCGACCAGAAACAGCCCTACCGGATCGAATTCATCCCGGAGCCGGTCTGCTGGACCGAGGCGCCGGACGACCTGCGCGTGCTCGGCCGGCAGCGCGCGCGCTGGCAGCGCGGCGCGCTCGAGACCTTCTTCCGGCACAAGGACATGCTGTTCAACCCGCGCTACGGCCGCATCGGCTTCGTCGGGTTCGGCCAGATCCTCGTCGTCGACGTGCTCGGGCCGGTCGTCGAGGTGCTGGGCTACGTCCTGGTGCCGCTCCTCTGGGCGGTGGGCCTGCTCGAGGTCCAATATCTCCTCGCCTTCCTCGCCATCACCTTCACCTTCGGCATCTTCGTCAGCGTCGCCACCTTGATCCTCGAGGAAGTGGAGCTGCGGCGTTTCCCTCATGCCCGCGACCTCGCCATCCTCACCCTCGTCGCGATCGTCGAGAATTTCGGCTACCGGCAGCTCAGCAACATCTGGCGGCTGCGCGGCTTCTGGCAGTTCCTGCGCAAGCAGCAGGGCTGGGGCCAGATGACCCGCAAGGGCTTTCAGGGCGCCTGAAGCACCGCGTCGAGCGCGTCGAGGAGCGCGCGGCAGAGCCGGTCGAGCGCGGCCGGATCGGGCGGGCCGTCCAGCGTCTCCTCCACCTGCTGGGCCGATGCGCTGATCGCGGGGAAGCCGAACACGCCGCCGGCGCCGCTCAGGCTGTGGGCGATCCGCCGGATCTCCGCCGCGTCGTCCGCCGCCATCGCTTCGACAAGCTGCGCCCGCTCCGCGGCGGCGCGGTCGAGAAAGCGGGCGCGCAGCTGGGCCATGCGGGCGTCGAAGTCGCTCACCCCGCGAGATAGTCCCTGACGGTGGCGGCGAGCGCCATCGGATCGAACGGCTTGGCGATGAAGCCGCGGGCGCCCAGCGCGCGATAGGCCTCGACCTCCTGCGCCTGGGTGCGGGCGGTGATGAACACCACCGGGACGTCGCGGGTCGCCTCCTGCTCGCGCAGCCGCGCGAAGGTGGTCGGCCCGTCCATCTCCGGCATCATCACGTCGAGGAGGATGAGATCGGGCCGCCACGCCGCCGCCTCTCCGAGCGCGTCGCGGCCCGAGGCGCAGGTCCGCACCTCGAGCTCCGGATCGAGCCCGATCGCCATCGCGGCGACCTCGCGAATGTCCTCCTCGTCGTCGACGTAGAGAATGCGCGCCATCAAGCCTCCTCGCCGCCCCGCCGCTTGCCGCGCGGCAGCAGCCCTTCCACCGTTTCGACGAGCCGGCCGAGGCTCGCCTTGGACTTGGTAAGCACGGCCTCGACCCGTTCCGCCAGCTCCGGCCCCGCATCCTGTGCGGTGAACAGGACGACCGGAATGGCACGGCCGCCCGGCCGGCGCAGCGCCGGGAGGAGATCGAAGCCGCTGCCGTCGGGAAGCGCGACATCGAGGATGACGAGATCGAAGCGTTCGGCGGCGAGCGCCCGCGCCGCCGCCTCGACGCCGGTGACCGCGACCACGTGCGCGCGGCCGGCAAAGGCGCTCTGGACGACCTTCAGCACGTCGGGGTCGTCGTCGACGTGGAGGATCAGCGCGCCGCCGTCCGGCGCCGGCGCCTCGTCCCAATTCTGCCCGGCCGCGGGGAGGTCGACGTGAAAGGCCGTCCCCTCCCCCGGCTTGCTGTCGAAGCTGACCGCGCCGCCGAGCCTCAGCACGATCTCGCGCACGATGCTGAGGCCGAGGCCGGTGCCCCCTTTCTGCCGCGTGTCCGAGCTGTCGGCCTGGGCGAACTTGCCGAAGATGCGCGGCTTGAACTCGTCCGGAATGCCGGCGCCCTTGTCCGCGACGGTGATCCGGTAGCGGCGGTCGAGCGGCAGGACGCATAAATCGACCTCGCCGCCTTCGGGCGAGAATTTGGCGGCGTTGGAGAGGAGGTTGGTCAGCACCTGCATCAGCCGGTCTGGATCGGCCATGACGGCGGCGTCGGCGGGCCCCTCGTGGAGCCGGAAGGAGACGCCGTAGCGCTCGGCGAAGGCGCGGTTCGCCTGCACCGCCTGGTCGAGGATCGGCGCGAGCGGCACCGCCTGGATGTCGAATGCCATCTTGCCCGATTCGATCTTCTCGATGTCGAGAATGTCGTTGATGAGGCGGACCAGCCGCTCGCTGTTCGAATGGGCGATGCCGACCAGCCGCTTCGCCGCGTCGGGCAGCGCCCCCGCCGCGCCGCCGGCGAGGAGGCCGAGCGAACCGGCGATCGAGGTGAGCGGCGTGCGCAGCTCGTGGCTGACGGTGGAGACGAACTCCGACTTCATCTGGTCGACCTGCTTGCGCTCGGTGATGTCGCGCACGATCGCGACGTAGCGCATCCCGTCCTCGAGCGGCACGGGGCTGACGGCGACGTCGCTGGGGAAGACGCTTCCATCCTTGCGGCGGCCCATGAATTCCTGGATGCGGCCGACATCGCCCTTCCGGCGGCGCTGGAGCCGCTTCAGGAAGGTCTCGATCTCGCCCTGGTCCGGCGCGACCTCGAACAGCAGGCCGATGTCGCGGCGGAGAAGCTCCGCCTCCTCATAGCCGTACATGCGCGCCGCGGCCGGATTGAGGCTTTCGATGCTGCCGCTTTCGTTGAGCGTGATGATGCCGTCCTTGGCATTGTCGAAGATCGCTTCCTGCCGGGCGGTGAGGTCCTCGAGCCGGCGCAGCGCCAGCTTCCGCTCGGCCGTGCTCTTGCCGTTGAGGTAGGCGGCGCCGAACAGGAGCAGGCCGAAGAGCGCGAGCAGCCCGTAGGTGAAATGCTGCGAGGAGCGGCGGGCGGCATCCGCGCGTGCCGTCGCCTCTTCGAGGTGCGCGCGCTCCGCGGCGTCGATCTGCGCCACGATGCCGCGGATCGAGCCCATCAGCGCCTTGCCGGTCCCGCTGGCGATGAGCGCGGTGGCTTCGTCCGCCGCGCCGGCCGCCCGCAGCGCCACGGTGCGCTCCGAAAAATCGAGCTTGGACTGGGAGGCCGCGCGCAGGCGGGCGAGTTCGGCGGCCCAGGGCGATTGCGGCCCGAGCGTGCGCTCGACCTGCTCGATCGATTCCCCGACCTGCTCGCGCGCCGTCTCGTACGGCTCCAGGAAGGCGCGGTTTCCCGTCATCACATAGCCGCGCTGGCCGGTCTCGATGTCCTGGTGGAGCGAGAGCATGCGCTGCACCTCGCCGCGCGCGCGGTGCGATCGCTCGACCTCGCCGCGAAGCCGCCGGCTGTTCTCGAACTCGGCCGAGAGCAGATAGCCGAGGAGGAGCAGGATGAGCGGAATGGCACCGAGCGCGGCGAGGCTGACGATGCCCCGGTGGGGAACCGCCGGGCGGGGCGACGGAGCGGCGGAATGGCTGGACTGCATCCGCCGACCCTAGCCCACCTCCTTGCCGGCGCAAGCGCCGCTCCGCCGCCGCAGCCGGACGCCGACAGGCGGCACGAACCGCGGCAGCGGCGCCGCAGATGCGGCGATCGACACGCGGGTTCGCCGGAGACCGGATAACAACGAAAGGCCGGAAAGCCCGCGGGCAAGTTCGGATATTGTGCCGAACGGCTCTTTCGCGCCGCCTGCCTGCAACGACAAAAAAGGACTCCCCTACCATCGGCAAGTCGCGCATGATGCGCTCCTGTCATGGCGAGTCGGATCGATCTAGAACTCAAGATGACGTGATGATCGACGCACGCCGTCAGAGTACGGATGGCGAAGGCCCCAGGCGTATTTCTAGGTCTTTGTTTCTGCAGCGGTGGAGGCAGAAAGATGGACGTACGAGTCGCAGAGGTTCGGGAAGCGCCACAGGTCTCCGCGGTGAAAGCGGCGGGAGCCGCCTATCCGAAGCCCGCGATGCGCAAGTTGCGCGTCTATGCATTCGACCCGCAAGCCTCGATCGAGCTCGACACGTCGACCGTCAACGATGCGATCATCAGCCTCCCGTGGGAAACGCCCTGGGAGGATCCGCTGACTCCGGGGCCGTGCAACGATTATCTCGAGGTCGTCGACTACGACCCGACGAACGGTCTCTTCTACGCTCCAGTCGATCTTTCGGACCCGCTGCTTCTCGCCCAGAACGGCCTGCCCCCTTCCGAAGGCCGCCCCCAGTTTCACCAGCAGATGGTCTTCGCCGTCGCGATGAAGACGATCCGGCTGTTCGAGCGGGCGCTGGGCCGCACCGTGATGTGGGCGATGGAGCCGGACAAGGAGACGGAAGAGCAGAAGAAGGCGCGCGAACGTGCCGGGCGGCCTCACCCGCGCGATCGCTACATCAAGCGGCTGCGCATCTATCCGCACGCGCTGCGCGAGGCGAATGCCTATTACAGCCCCGCCAAGACCGCCTTGCTGTTCGGCTATTTCAAGAAGGGCGACGGCACCGAAGGCTATGATCGCGACAGCGGCTGGGTGTTCACCTGCCTGTCCCAGGACATCATCGCCCACGAGACGGCGCACGCCATCCTGCACGGCATGGAGCGCCGGTCGATCGAGGCGAGCAATCCCGACTCGCGGGCGTTTCACGAGGCGTTCGCGGACATCGTCGCCTTGTTTCAGCATTTCACGATCACCGAGGTGGTCGCCCACCAGATCGGGCATATGCGCGGACGGCTGCGGGCGCAGGGGCTGCTGACCAGTCTCGCGCGGCAATTCGGCCAGGCGACCGGCCGCGACGGGCCGCTGCGTCAGGCGATCGAGACGATGAGCGGGGAAGCGACGGCCGCCGCGGCCAACCCCGCCGCGGCGGTCGAGCGGGCGACGCTTTCCAGGGTCACCCAGCCGCACGCCCGCGGCGGCTTCCTGGTGGCGGCGGTGTTCGACGCCTTCGTGACGATCTATGAGCGGCGCACCGAGGATCTGATGCGGCTGGCGACCGGCAGCTCGCAGCCCGACGGCCGCGAGCTTTCGCCCGATCTCGTCCGCCGGCTCGCGTCCGAGGCGAGCAAGGCCGCCGATCACGTCCTCAGAATGTGCGTGCGCGGCCTCGATTACATCCCCCCGACCGGCATTCAGTTCGGAGAATATCTGCGCGCGGTCGTGAGCGCCGACGAAGACCTCGTCCCGGACGACCCCATGCGCTACCGCATCGCGCTGGCCGAGGCGTTTGCCAAGAGGGGCATCTTCGCCCCCGGCTGCCTGTCGATGAGTCCCGAAAGCCTGCTTTGGGAGCCGATCGACTATTCCGAGTTCGAACGGCTCGACGAGACCGAGGTGCTGGCGCGCTTCGCCATGCTGCTGCCGAATATCGAGTCCACGGTGAATTTCGGGCATCGGCAGAGGGAAAGACGTCGCGGCCGCCTGAACCTGCGGGAGGAAGCCTTCCGGATCATAAACAGCAATCAGTACCAGGTTCACCGGTGGCTGATGGGCCTCAGCGCCGACCTCGCGCCGGGCGAGGGTGAGGACGACGCAGCCGCCCGCCAGCGCCGGCGGGACTGGGAGGCGCTGTTCGGCATCAAGCTTGCGCTCGACGGGACGCTCTGTTCGAGCGCCCGCAGCAGCAAGGGCGCGCCGGCGATCGAGGTGCACTCCGCCCGTATCGCCCGGCGGGCGGGGCCGGACGGCCAGGAGCTTTCGCAGCTGATCATCCAGATCACCCAGCGGCGGCGCGCCTATCGCAACGCCAGGACGCAGTCCGCCGCCGACGACGGCTCGCTGGAGCAGGCCGATCCCTCGACCTGGGCGCACCCCGACTTCTGGTTCCGCGGCGGGTGCACGATCCACATCGACCTTCGCGACGGCCGGCCGCGGCGGATCATCCGGCGGCGGATCGACGACGATGAACGGCTCGCCAGGGAACGAACCTTCCGGTCCGGCCCGGGCGGAGGCTTCGGAATGGCCGAGCGCGAGCCGTTCGCGCTGATGCACAGGAGCTAGGATATGCCGAGGCGGAGCGGACAGTCCGATGCGGTGGCGGCTTCGGTGCGGATGTACAAAGGCATATTGGGGGACTGCTTCCTTTTGAAATTCGAGAGTGACGGCGACAGGACGACCGTCCTCATCGATTGCGGGATCATCCAGGGCGTCGCGGGCGCCAAGGAACGGATCGGAACGATCGCCGCGGACATCGTCCGGGAATGCGGCGGCGATATCGAGGCCGGCCGCCAGGGCGTGCTCGACCTGCTGGTGGTGACTCACGAGCATTGGGACCACATTTCCGGCTTCGGCCAGGCCGCCGACGTGTTCTTCGGCAACGAGGAACTGGGCGAGGCGCCCAAGCTTCGGATCGCGCAATTGTGGATGGGCTGGACCGAGGATCCCGAGCACAAGCTGGCCGGCCAGCTCCGGGAGCGGTTCGGCAAGCGCAAGAAGGCGGTGGCCAAGCTGGGCAGCACCAAGCCCGGCGACGGCCACCCGTTCGCGGCCGCCCCGGGCGAGGCGTGGACCGGGCTGGAAGCGTTCGTCGGCCCGATCGAGGACGAGGGTGCGCTCGGCTTCGGCTCCCGCTACACCGGCCGGGCGATCATGGAGAAGCTCCAGGAGGTCGCCGAAAAGACGAAATATCTCCGGCCGGGCGACGTCGAGAGGGTGCCCGGCAACCCTTCGGTCCGCGCCTACGTGCTCGGGCCGCCCGAAGACACCGATCTGCTGTTCAAGGACAGTCCCAGCTCGGGCGAAGCCAAGGAAACCTATTTCGTCGACCGCGACGTCTGCGAGGGGCCGCTGGTCGCCCTGGCCGAGGATGCGGCCGCGGACCTCAGCGGCCATTCCCCCTTCGCCCCCCGCCACCGCCGATTCACCCGAAAGATCATCGACGGCCGCCGGACCAGCGGGAACCGGCCCGGCGACGCGCTCGACCAACTCGTCGACTGGTTCGACCGGCACTATCTCGCCGACGGCGCCTGCCGCTTCGCCGGAAATGCGCCGCGCGGGCACGATTGCGCCAGGGACGTTTTCTGCCGGCTCGATCTCGCCCGGCGGCGGATCGACAACGACTGGATGCACGCGGCCGGAGCGCTGGCCCTGAAGCTCGACAACGACACCAACAATACCAGCCTGGTGCTCGCCTTCGAGCTCCCGGGCGGGGACGTGCTGCTGTTCGCCGCCGACGCGCAGGTCGGCAACTGGCTGTCGTGGCACAAGCAGAATTACCTCGCCGACGGCAGGGAGGTCACCGCCGAGGAACTGCTCGGCCGAACCATTCTCTACAAGGTCGGCCACCACGGTAGCCACAACGCCACGCTGAAGGATCAGGGGCTCGGGATGATGAAGGATCCGCGGCTCGCGGCAATGATCCCGGTGGTCGAGCCGATCGCGCGCAAGCAGCCGGGACAGGGCTGGAAGATGCCGTTTCCGGAGCTGAAGGAGGAACTGCTCGCCCGCACCTCGGGACGCATCCTGCGGGGCGACTGCGCGACCGGCACGGATCTCGAATATGACGAAGCAGAAGCCATGTTCGAGGTGAGGGAGCTCGATGCCGATCCCGGCTTCCTCGCGCGCGTGGCCGAGGGGCCGTCCGGCGCCGATGAGATGCTGTGGGTAGAGTATCGCGTGACGGGCTGAGCGAAGGGAGGGGGTGCATGGCGAAGCTGCGCGAACGCCTGGAGGCGGAGCTCGGCAACTGGAAGTCGCGCTTGCCGGAGACCTGGCGCGCGCGCTTCGAGGGCGTGGCGCTCGATTTCGAGGCGTGCGACGCCGCCGCCGAGCTCAAGGACGGCGAGGCGATCTGGCCGCAGGAGACCAACCGCGATGCGCCGCCGGGCGCGCATCTGTTCAAGGCGTGCCGCGACCTGCCGCCCGAACAGGTGCGGGTGGTGATCTTCGGCAACGACCCCTACACCCGGATCGGCCAGGCGACCGGCCGCTCGTTCGAGCAGGGTGACCTCGAGGCCTGGGCGGACGACCTGTCGGCGCCGAGGCGCGTGTCGCCGAGCCTGCAAAGCATCGCCTGCGCCGCCGCGGCGACCGGCCGGGGAGCCGCCGGCTACGCCCTCCTCGATACGCGCAAGATGTTCGAGGATGAGGGCGCGAACGGCCAGCCCGTCTGGTTCTGCCATGTCGAACTCGCCCGCGCGATCCGCGACGGCGCCGTGGCCCCGACTCCGCCCCGGGAGATCTTCGGACGCTGGGCTGGCCAGGGCGTGCTGTGGCTCAACCGGACGCTCACCTACACGCGCTGGCTGGACGACGCGCAGAAGGACACCCACCGCTCCTCGCACCAGAAGGTGTGGGCGCCGTTCACCGAGCGGGCGCTGCGGATTCTCGCCGAGGAGGCGCGCGCGAGGCCGATCGTCGTCGCTCTTTGGGGCAGCTCCGCTGCCGATCTGGTCGAGCGGATGAAGGCGATCGGCAGGGAGGTGGGCGCCCCGCGGGAAAATATCCGCGTCGCCGCCACCGGCCACCCGCAACGGCCGGAGGGCTATTTCCGGGTCGGCAACCCGCTCACCCAGATCAACCATGCGATCGGCCCGGACGGCCCGCCGATCGACTGGAGCGGCGCGGCATGATCGCCGG
>JBKBVA010000104.1:0-8520 GCA_046289665.1 Allosphingosinicella sp. | reverse complement strand
TGTACGAGACCGGGGCGCGCCACGGCAAGCGCGTGCAGGCGCTGGGCGGCGCGAAGAACCACATGGTGGGAAGCGGTCCATCGGCCGCTTCTATTAAGATATAGCTTAATTAAGTCAACACTTATGTGTCATCCCGGCGAAGGCCGGGATCTCGGGTCGGACAGACCCCGGCGCGCTTCACCCGACGAGACCCCGGCCTTCGCCGGGGTGACGGTTGGGGCCCCGCCCCTCCTCAATCCCGCTCGACGCAGAGCGCGATGCCCATGCCGCCGCCGATGCAGAGGGTGGCGAGGCCCTTCTTCGCGTCGCGGCGCTGCATTTCGTAGATGAGGGTGGTGAGGACGCGGGCGCCGGATGCGCCGATCGGGTGGCCGATGGCGATGGCGCCGCCGTTGACGTTGACCTTGTCCGCGTCCCAGCCGAGCTCCTTGCCGACCGCCAGCGCCTGGGCGGCGAACGCCTCGTTGGCTTCGATGAGGTCGAGATCGCCGACGCTCCACCCAGCCTTCTCGAGCGCGCGGCGGCTGGCCGGGACCGGGCCGATGCCCATGATCGAGGGGTCGACGCCGGCCGACGCCCAGCTGGCGATGCGGGCGAGGATCGGCGCGCCGCGGCGTTCCGCCTCCTCGCGGCTCATCACCACCAAGGCGGCGGCGCCGTCGTTGAGGCCGGAGGCGTTGCCGGCGGTGACCGAGCCGTCCTTCTTGAAGGCCGGGCGCAGGCCGCCGAGCGCGGACTGCTCGACGCCGTCGCGAATATATTCGTCATTCTCGACGATCGTCTCGCCCTTGCGGGTCTTGACGGTGACGGGGGCGATCTCGTCCCGGAAGCGCCCTTCCGCGCGGGCCTTCGACGCCTTGTTCTGCGAGGCGGTGGCGAAGGCGTCCTGCTCGTCGCGGGTGACCTGGTACTGCTCCGCGAGATTCTCGGCGGTGATGCCCATGTGATAGCCGTTGAAGGCGTCGGTCAGCCCATCCTTGATCATCGTATCGACGAGCTCGAGCCCGCCCATCTTCGTGCCGGCGCGCAGCGCCTGGGCGTGGGTCGAAAGGCTCATGCTCTCCTGCCCGCCGGCGACGACGATCGTGGCGTCGCCGGTCTGGATCGCCTGGGCGGCGAGCGCGACGGCGCGCAGGCCCGATCCGCAGACCTGGTTGACGCCCCAGGCGGGGACCTCCTTCGGCACGCCCGCCGCCATCGACGCCTGGCGGGCGGGATTCTGGCCCTGCGCCGCGGTCAGCACCTGGCCGAGGATCACTTCCGACACGTCTTCCGGCGCCACGCCCGCCTGCTCGAGCGCGGCGGCGATCGCGGTGCGGCCGAGCTCGTGCGCCGGCACGGCGGCGAAGGCCCCGAGGAACGCCCCGACCGGGGTGCGCTTGGCGGCGGTGATGACGACGTCGGTCATGATGGCTCCTGTGCGATGTCCTTCGATACGCCGTTTCGACGGGCTCAACGGCTACTCAGGATGAGCGGTTTCGGTTTTCCCGCTCACCCTGAGGAGAGGCTGAGCGAAGCCGAAGCCTCGTCTCGAAGGGCGCCCCTAGCAGTTTGCTGCGGTGCGGGAAAGCCAGGCGGCGAGCGGCTCCCACAGCGCTTTGCGGGCGCGCGAGCCCACCACCATGCCGACATGGCCGAGCGAAAGGTCGATCCGCTCGCCCGCGTCCGGCGCGGTCGCGGCGGGGACGATGCGGTCGGTGTCCGAGACGATGTTGAGGACCGGCACGGTGAGGGCGGAGGGATCCGCGGGCGACCCGCCGACGATCCAGTCCCGCTGCCCCGGCCGGTCGGCGGCGAACAGGCCTTCGAACATCTCCCGCGCCGCCGCCGCGCCCAGCGGGGGCCCGTCGTTCGCCCAGTCCTCGAGCGCGACGAAGGTCCGCGCCTCTTCGCTCGCCGCCGCCATGCCCGCAAAGGCTTCGAATTTGGCGACGGTGCGCTTCGGATCGAGGCTCCAGAAAGCGCTCTGCAGCACCTCCATCGGCAGCAGGCCGAGCCCCTGCACCGTCGCTTCCGCCTGCGCCCACAGCCGCGCCAGCATCGCCCGCGAGTCGGCGGGATAGCGGGAGAAATGCCAGGGCGCGGCGATCGCCGCGACGCCGCGCACCGGCGCGTGCGCCGCCGCCGCCAGCGCCATCGTGCCGCCGAGGCAGTAGCCGACCAGAGCCGGCCGCGCCCCCGCGTGCCGCAGCAGGGGCAGCAAGATCTCTTCCACATGCCCCGCCACCGACAGCCCCCGCCGCGCCGCGACGTCCCAGCCCCAGTCGACGAGCATCGGCCGGTGCCCCTTCGCCGCCAGCCAGCGCAGCAAGGACTTGCCCTCGGCGAGGTCGAGGATGTTGGGCGGGTTGATCAGCGACGGCACGAACACCGCCGCCGGCCCCTCCCCGCCATAGTCCCGCAGGCTGGCGCCATGCGCCTCCGCCAGCGCAGGCATCGGCGCGGCGGGCGGCGTGCGCTCCGCCTCCTGATATGCGCGCAGCCCGTCGAGCGCGCGCGCCATCCGCGCCGCATCGCCCGCCGTTTCGCTGCGCAGCATTTCGAGGAACAAAGGCAGCGGCCGCGGCCTGTGTTGCGGTGCGGCAAGCTTTGGTGCTAGTGCGGAATCCTCGGCTTTCAGGGGACCTTGCATGGCTGCTTCCGCGTCCGGCGATGATGTCGTCATCATCAAGAAATACGCGAACCGGCGGCTCTACGACACCGAAAGCTCGAGCTACATCACCCTGGAGCGCCTCGCCGAGATGGTGCGCCAGAAGCGCGACTTCAAAGTCGTCGACGCGAAGAGCGGCGAGGACATCACCCATTCGGTCCTCACCCAGATCATCATGGACGAGGAATCGCGCGGCCAGACGATGCTGCCGGTCAATTTCCTCAGGCAGCTGATCGGCATGTACGGCGACCAGATGCAGTCGATGCTGCCTTCCTATCTCGAAGCCTCGATGGAATCGTTCCAGCGCAACCAGAGCCAGTTTCGCGACGCGCTCGCCGGCGCCTTCACCGGCGGCCCGCTCGCCGAGATCGCGCGGCGCAACATGGAGATGTTCCAGAACGCCGCGGGCGCCGCCGCGGGTGGCAAGGCGAAGGGCGCGGAGCCCGCCGCCGCCCCCGCTCCCGCGCCCGCCCGGGACGAACAGGACGACGAGATCGCGCGCCTCAAGGCCGAGCTCGCCGCGCTCCAGGCCAAGGTCGACAAGCTCAGCCGCTAGTTCTTCTTGCGAAAGGTCCCCCCGATGCGCCGTCTCCTCTTCGCCGCAGCCCTTCTGTGCGCCGCCGCCCCCGCCGCCGCGGTGCCGCCCCCGCTCGACGGCGTCACCGTCATCCACGCCGGGACCTTGCTCGACCGGCCGGGCAAGCCGCCGCGCGGGCCATCGACGCTCTACGTTTCGGGCGGGCGGATCATCGAGGTGGCGACCGGCCACGTCCCCGCCCCGCCCGGCGCCACCTTCATCGACCTTTCCACCCGCTTCGTGCTGCCGGGCCTGATCGACAGCCACGTCCATCTCGAAAGCGACGCCGGCGGCGAGGCGGGGCTGATCGAGGACATCACGAACAACGCGCCGGAAAAGACCATCCGCACCATCGGCAACGCGAGGAAGACGGTGGAAGCCGGCTTCACCACGGTGCGCAACCTCGGCGACGGATCGGGCGCGGTGCTGGCGGTGCGCGACGCCGTCGCCCGCGGCGAGATCGTCGGCCCGCGCATCGTCGATGCCGGCCGCTCCATCTCCACCACCTCGGGCCACATGGACGCGACGCTCGGCATGGCCGACGACCTCCACGCATCGATCGGCCAGGAGAATCTGTGCGACGGCGTCGAGAGCTGCCGGCGCGCGGTGCGCACCCAGGTCCGCCGCGGCGTCGACGTGATCAAGATCGCCACCACCGGCGGCGTCAACAGCCGGATCGGCGCCGGCCTCGGCCGCCAGATCTTCGACGACGAGGTGAAGGCCCTGGTCGACACCGCCCACCTCTACGGCAAGAAGGTGGCGGTCCACGCCCACGGCGCCGACGGGGTCAATGCCGCGCTCGCCGCCGGCGCCGACTCGATCGAGCACGGCACGACGCTGACGCCCGAGAGCATCGCGCTGTTCAGGCGGACCGGCGCTTATTACGTCCCCACCCTCTCCACCGTGAACGGCTATCTGGAGCGGATCGCCGCCAACCCCGACGCCTATGCGCCCGACGTGCGGGCCAAGATCGACTGGCGGATCGGCATCACCGGCAAGTCGCTCGAGGCCGCCTATCCGGCGGGCGTGAAGATCGCCTTCGGCACCGATGCGGGCGTCTCCAAACACGGCCGCAACGCCGACGAGTTCGAACTGATGGTCAAGCACGGCATGCCCGCCGCCGCCGCCATCGAAGCCGCCACCGTCAACGCCGCCGCCCTGCTCGGCCTCTCGAACGAGGTCGGCACGCTGGAGAAAGGCAAGTTCGCCGACCTGATCGCGGTCGACGGCAACCCGCTCGAGGACGTGACGGTGCTGAAGCGGGTCGGCTTCGTGATGAAAAGCGGCGAGGTGGTGAAACGGTAGTAGCCCCTCCGTCACCCCGGCGAAGGCCGGGGTCTCGGCTCGGATGGGCGCCGAGCCTTTCACCCCACGAGATCCCGGCCTTCGCCGTCTCGCGCATGAACCGCCTGCCCCCTTCCTCACCTTGCCCCCCTCCGTCACCCCGGCGAAGGCCGGGGTCTCGGCTCGGATGAGCGCCGAGCCTTTCACCCCGCGAGATCCCGGCCTTCGCCGGGATGACGGAAATTGGCCCCGACCGCCCCCCTATTCCGGCTTGACGAATTTGAGCGTCATCCGGTCGCTCTCGCCGATGGCGAGATATTTTTCGCGGTCCTGGTCCTTGAGCGCGAGGCTCGGCGGCAGCGTCCAGACGCCGTTCGGCCAGTCGGCGGTGTCGGCCGGATTGGCGTTGATCTCGCTCGCGCCCGCGAAGCGGAAGCCGGCCTGTTCGGCGAGGCGGCGCACCGTCGAGGTCTTGATGTAGCCGCTGGTCTTCTCGCGCGCGTCGTCGGCGCTTTCGGGCAGGCGGTGGTCGACGATGCCGAGCACGCCGCCCGGCTTCAGCATCGCGTAGATCTGGCGGAACGCTTCGGGCGCATAATCCTGCTTGTCGTCGCGCTGATAGCCCATCCGCCAATTGTGGACGTTGCGGAAGGTGAGGACGACGTCCGCCGTCCCGTCCGGCACCCGCGCCGCGGCGGCGTCGAAGGCCGGGAAGGCGGCGGTGCGGATATTGCCGTAGACGGCGGGGTTCGCCTCCATCAGCCTTTTGACGCCGTTCAGGCCGTTGCCGTTGGCGACGGCGTAGAGCGTCCCCGTCTGGCCGACCAGCGGCGCCAGGATCTCGGTATACCAGCCGCCGCCCGGCCAGATCTCGACCACCGTCTGGCCCGGCCGCACGCCGAAGAAAGCGAGCGTCTCTGCGGGGTGGCGGTAGCGGTCGCGCGCGACGTTGGCGGGCGTGCGGGTCGGCGATTCGACCGAGGCGGCGATGGCGGCGTCGGCGGCGAGATCGTTGGCGGCGGACTGGAGCGCCGCCTGGCTCGGCGCGCAGCCGGAGACGGCGAGCGCGAGGGCGGCGAAAGCGGTGGAAAGGCCGAAGCGGGCATGACGGGTCATCGTGTCTCTCCTCTGGGTGCGGCCATGCTCATGACGGAGCGGCAACGAAACGGCAAGCGGGACCGAAGGCGGTACTCCGGGCCTCCGCGGGACGGGGAGGATCGCCGCGCGCAAAATCGCTTTCCCCGCCCCCGGTCCCGTGCCATCGCCCGCCGCCGTGGCCGCGCTCGATTTCGATCTCCATCCGGAAAACCTGACCTGGGCCGCCGCCGCGGCCTTCCTCGCCCTCGCCATCTTCGCGGCGGCGGCCGAATATCGCCGCAACCGCCGCAAGGACCTCGACCGGCCCGGCTGGGTCCCCTGGGACCTCGTCCAGATCCTCGCCTTCCTGCTCGCCGTGGCGATGGCGGCGCTGGCGCTGAAGGGGTGATTGCGGGGGGCGAAGTTCACGAAGTTCACGATCTCACGCGATTTTCGCAGCCCCGCCCCAAAGGCACCGAACGCCGCGACTGTCACGAAAGTCGCGACTGTCACGAGAGTCGCAGGGAAATGCAGGGGGTCCCCGCCGCCGCGCACCGCGCCCCGCCCCCCACGCAAGGACCCGCGCCCGAACCGACCGGAGAAGATGCCGCGACTCGCCATGCGGCAAGGGTGACAGCCGATTTCCTACATTGGAAGCAGGAAAAGGAACAAAGGGGGAATTCGACACCCCTTTTCGCCAGCCATAGTTCTGGCCAGAAGGGCAAGGCGGCGATACGGTTCGCCGTGGATTTCGTCCCCGGGCTGGGGCGGCCGCGGGGAGGCGCATGACCAACAAGCTGTACTACGGCGACAATCTCGACGTGCTGCGCGAGCATATCGCCAGCGAGAGCGTCGACCTCGTCGAAGCGGAAGCGGCGGCGGTTGGCCGCTTCGAGAGCGAGGCAACGGGAAAGACCTATCCCCGGCTGCAAATCATCACGCTCGCAGAGCTGTTTCAGGGCAAGAAGCCGGACATTCCCTTCGTGGACCCAGCGAGCGTCAAGCGAGCGAAGCGGGAAGAGACCGGGCGGCAGGAGCGGTTGATATGAGCGACCTTAAGTTATTCAGGGTCAGCTCCGACCAGGTGACCCAGCTCAGCGGCGGTGCGGTGGCCTTGGAAAAATCGCTTCAGCATACGTTCGAACACCACCTCGAAGCTTTGCTCGGCGTCCGCTTTCTCGCCTCCGAGTTCGTGACCGAGGGTGGACGAATGGACACGCTGGGCATCGACGAGAACAACAGCCCTGTGATTATTGAGTATAAACGCTCCACGAATGAGAACGTCATCAACCAGGGCCTTTTCTATCTCAACTGGCTGATGAGTCACCAAGCGGACTTCAAGTGGCTGGTGATGGAGCGGCTCGGCAAGGACGTCGCCGATAAGGTCGACTGGTCGGGGCCGCGCCTAATCTGCATCGCCGGAGACTTCACCCGCTACGATGAGCACGCGGTGAGGCAGATGAACCGCAACATCGATCTCATCCGCTACCGCAAGTACGAAGACGGCCTGTTGCTGCTGGAGCAACTCACCAGCACCACGGCCGGCTCGAACGGGCAGGCTCCGGCAATTTCCGCGACTCCGCCCTCCGGCGGCGGCCAGTGGGTGAAGGGCAAATACACCACCGTCACCGACAATATGGAAAAGGCTTCTCCCGAATTGCGCGCATTGTACGAGCAACTGAAAGCGTATTTGACGGCGCAGGGAGACGACGTCATCGTCAAGACTACAGAGTACTACATTGCGTTTCGACGGATGCGAAACTACGTAACGGTCGAGTTTCGAAGCCAAGCCAACAAGCTGCTTGTCTACGCGCGGGTTGATCCTAAGAGCGTCGAACTCCAAAGCGGTTTCTCGCGCGACATGACAAAGATCGGCCATTTCGGCACGGGTGATCTGGAGATTACGCTATCGGGACCTGCGGATCTCGAAAAGGCCAAGCCCCTTCTCGACCGGGCTTACAACGAAGGCTGAACAGCTTCGAAGCACCTGCATGAATGCGTAAGACATTCCGGCCGCGCCCGGGATCGGCAGACGAATAGTCTGGGACCCGTCTAACGCGGGGAGATGCCACCAAACTCTGCAAGTGGCGATCGCAGCCGTCATCCCGGCGCAGGCCGGGATCTCGTGGGGTGAGGGGCGCCGGGGTGGGTGGAGCGCTCCATCGGCGCTGGCGACTTCTTGTCCTGAGATCCCGGCCTTCGCCGGGATGACGGTTGGGGGCCTGCCTCTGGCTCATTCCCTCACCCTCCCGCGCGCTGCGCGCGCGGGCCCCTCCCTCTCCCCTGAAGGGAGAGGGTTTCAGGCCACCTTGTCGGCGTAGAGGAAGCGGCCGGGGCCGAGGCGGGCGAGGACTTCCTGGAGGCTCGCGTTGCTGAAGGCGAAGCAGCCTTCGGAGCGGCCGAGCTTGCCGTGGGTGTCGATCACCTCGGGCTCGGCATACCAGGCCGAGTGGACGACGATGGCGCGGCCGCGGGCGTTGCTGTTGGAGCGGTCGAGCCCGTCGAGGCGCATCGAGCGGCCGTATTTGCCGTAATAATATTCGCCGGTGAGATAGGAGCCGTCCGACGTCGCGTTGGAGCCGTAGGCGTTGGAGAAGCGGGCGAGGAAGCCGCTGTGCGCCGGGTCCGAACCGCGGCCGTGGCTGACGAAATGCTTCGAGACCCGGCCGGTCTGCGTGTCGAGCAGGAAGAAACGCTGCTTGCCCGAGCCGCGGGCGAAATCGGTGATGCCGACGACGTCGGTATGGCGCAGCCGGTCGCGGTGGCTGTCGAAGGCGGCCCGCGCCCGGGCGAGCAGGCGGGCGTCGATCGCCGGATCGACCAGCACCTTCGGCGCGGCCGGAACCGCGGCGGCGGCGGCGGCGGCGGGGCCGGGAAGCGTCAGCGGCGCGGCGGGCGCGGCTGGCTTCAGCCCGACGAGCTCGGCGAGGCT
>JBKBVA010000103.1:0-8559 GCA_046289665.1 Allosphingosinicella sp. | reverse complement strand
AGCCAGGGCGGGCCGGTGACGTCGCCGAAGGCGTAGATCCCTTCCACGTTGGTGCGGCCGTAGCCGTCGACGACGATGTGGCCGCGCTCCTGCTTCACGCCCAAGGTCTCGAGCCCTATTCCCTCGACATTGGGCACGATGCCGATGGCGACGATGGCGTGGCTGAATTCTTCCACGGCGCCGCCCTTCAGCGTCGCCTTGACGCCCTTGGGACCGGTCTCGAGCTTCTCGACGCCCGAGCTCACGTGGATCTTCATGCCCTGCTTGGCGAGCGCCTTGTGCATGAAGGCGGAAACGTCCTCATCCTCGACGGGGAGGATGCGGCCCAGCATCTCGACGATCGTCACCTCGGCGCCCATGTCCGAGTAGAAGCTGGCGAACTCGACGCCGATCGCGCCCGATCCGATGACCAGCAGCTTCGTCGGCATCTCCTTCGGCACCATGGCGTGGCGGTAGGTCCAGATCCGCTCGCCGTCCGCCTTGGCGAAGGGCAGGTCCCGCGCCCGCGCGCCGGTGGCGATGGCGATGTGCTTGGCCTTGAGCTCGGTGGTCTTGCCGTCCTTCGTGACCTTCAGGGTTCCCTTGCCGGCAAGCGCGCCTTCGCCCTCGACGACCGTCACCTTGTTCTTCTTCATCAGCCCCTTGACGCCCATGTTGAGCTGCCCGGCGACCTTGCGGCTGCGCTCGACGATCTTCGAAAGGTCGAAGCCGGGCTTGTCGGCGCTGAGGCCATAGGCGCCGGCATGGGTCATATAATGGTAGATTTCGGACGTGCGCAGCAACGCCTTGGTCGGGATGCAGCCCCAGTTGAGGCAGATGCCGCCCAGTTTCTCCCGCTCGACGATCGCCACCTTCATGCCGAGCTGGCTGGCGCGGATCGCGGCGACGTAGCCGCCGGGCCCCGAGCCGAGGACGATGAGGTCGTAGGTGTCAGCCATGCAATGCTCCGCCTGAAATCCCTCTCCCCTCTGCGGGAGAGGGAAGAGCCGCCGAAGGCGGCGAAGGGAGAGGGGCTGTGAGCGCGCCGTAGATCGCCGCGGCCACCGCCTCCGTCTCGTCGTATATGTCGTTGTTCCAGAAGCGCAGGACGCGGGAGCCCTGGCTTTCAAGCCACCTGTCGCGGCGCCGGTCGCCGTCGCTGTCGGCATGCTGCGATCCGTCCGCCTCGACGATCAGCCGCCGGGCAAGGCAGACGAAGTCGGCAATGTAGGGGTAGATGACCAGCTGCCGCTTGAACTTCCACCCTGCCAGCCGCTTCGCCCGGAGAAGCGACCACATGCGCTTTTCGGCTTCCGTCGGATTGGCGCGCATCCACTTCGCCCGGGCGAGAAGCTCTTCCCGCGTGGGGAAGGTCGGCCCCTCTCCCTGCTGCTCGCTGCGCGAGCAGCTGTCCCTCTCCCGCAGAGGGGAGAGGGACATTATGCCAGCATCCCGAGCGGGTTCTCCACCAGCCGCTTGAACGCCTGCATCAGCCTTGCGCCGTCGGCGCCGTCGATGGCGCGGTGGTCGAAGCTGCCGGTGGCGCTCATCACGGTGGCGATCTGCAGGCTGTCGTTGACGACATACGGGCGCTTCTCGCCGGCGCCGATCGCCATGATCATCGCCTGGGGCGGATTGATCACCGCTTCGAACTGCTTGATCCCGTACATGCCCATGTTGCTGAGCGACGCCGTCCCCCCCTGATATTCCTCGGGCTTCAATTTGCCGTCGCGGGCGCGGGCGGCGAGGTCCTTCATCGAGGCGGCGATGGCCGACAGGCTCCTGGTGTCCGCTTCCGTGATCACCGGGGTGATGAGGCCGTTCGGGATCGACACGGCGACCGAAATGTCGGCGCGCTTGAACATGACCAGCTCGGAGCCCGTATACTGGACGTTGCACTCCGGCACCTCGATCAGCGAGGCGGCCAGCGCCTTGATCAGCATGTCGTTGACGCTGAGCTTGACGCCGCGGCTCTCGAGCCCGGAGTTGAGCTCGCCCCGCAGTTTGAGCAGCGCGTCGAGCTGGATGTCGACGGTGAGGTAGATGTGCGGGACCTGCTGCTTCGACTCGGTGAGCCGGCGGGCGATGGTCTTGCGCATGTTGGAGAGCTTGACCGTCTCGTGCGGGATTTCCGGCACCGCATGCTGCGCCGGCGCGGGGGCTGCGGCGGCCGGCGCGGCGGCGGCCGGGCCTTCCGCGCGGGCGGCGGGCGCGGTCTTGCCGCCGGCGCCGTCGATGTCGGCCTTGACGATGCGGCCGCCGGGGCCGGAGCCGGTGAGGGAGGCGAGGTCGACGCCCTTCTGCTCGGCGAGGCGGCGGGCGAGCGGGCTTGCCTTCACCCGGTCGGCGCCGTCGCCGCCGCCCTGCTTCGGCTGCGGCGCGGCGTCGGCGATCTGCTTGTCCTCGGCGGGATTGGCGCCATAGCCCTTGGTCTGCGGATCGGGCGCGGCGTCCTTCGCCGGCTGGCCGGCGCCGGTCTCGCCGCCGTCCTTCGCCACCGGCTCCTTCGCCGCCTGCGGGGCTTGCGACGCCGCCGACGCGTCCTCGCCCTCGGCCGCGATCAGCGCGATCACCGTGCCGACCTTCACCTCGTCGGTGCCCTCGGCGACCAGGATCTTCGCGATCGTGCCCTCGTCGACCGCCTCGAACTCCATCGTCGCCTTGTCGGTCTCGATCTCGGCGAGCAGGTCTCCGGCGGCGACGGTGTCGCCTTCCTTCACCAGCCACTTGGCGAGCGTGCCTTCCTCCATCGTGGGCGACAAAGCGGGCATCTTGAGTTCGATGGGCATAAGCGCCGGGCTCCTGGCGATCGAAGGACGTGCTCACGCCCAAACAGCATCAGCGGGGGGGCGGTCAAGGCCTCACCTGACGCTGCGGCGCGGCGGGGCGAGGGGGGCGGGCCTGTGCGCAAGCCGGTTCTGGCGCAACACCAGCAGAGAAACAAAGGCGCTTCTGCATGAAAACCTATCTTGTCGTCATCGACGAGACGAGCGAGGCGCGGGTCGCGCTGCGCTATGCCGCCCGTCGCGCCGCCCGCACCGGCGGCGGGGTCGACATCCTCGCCGTCGTCGAGCCGCAGGAATTCGTCCAGTGGAGCGGCGTCCAGGCCGCGATGGAGGAGGAAGCGAAGCTGCGCGCCGAGGCGATGGTGCTCGGCGCCGCCGGCGCGATCGTCGAGGAAGCCGGCATCCAGCCCTCGATCCTCGTCCGCCAGGGCGAGCCGGTGAAGGCGATCACCGACATATTGAAGGAGCGCGACGACATCGCCGCGCTCGTCCTCGGCGCCGCCGCGGAAGGCGGCCCGGGGCCGCTCGTCACCCACTTCTCGGGCAGCGTCGCCTCCAGCCTGCCCTGCCCGCTGGTCATCGTTCCCGGGCGGCTGGCCGACGAGGCGCTCGACCGCCTCGCCTGAGCCTCAGCCGCGCTCGCCGGGCCTGGGCGGCGCCGGCCGGCGCACCGTCTTCGCCTTGTGGCGTTTCACCGGCTTCGCCTTGGTACGGCGCACCGGCACGTCCTCGTAGACCGTCTCGTACCAGGTGACGAGCTCGACCACCGGCGCGGTGGTGGTCGTCGTCTCGGTCACCACCACCGGGCCGCAGCCGCAATGGCCGTAGGCGCCGTACCCGCCGTAGCCGGGATGCGGCCCCGGCGGCGGCCCCGGCGGCGGCCCGTGATGGTCGTCGCCATAGCCCTCCGGCCGCTCGCCGCGCTCCCAACGCTCGGCCCATTCGTAATCCCAGGCCTCGGGCTCGTAGTCGCCGTCGCCGACATAGACGGGGACCCCGCCCGGCCCTTCGCCCCAGCGCTCGCCGCCGCGGTCCCAGTCCCAGCCGTAACGGCCGTCATGGACGCGGCCGTAGCGGTCGATCAGCAGCGCATCGTCATAGTAACGGATCCAGCGCCCGCCCGCGAAGGGCTGGGGGAAGCCGTAGCCGTGCCAGTTGCGGACGACGAACTGGGGCCCCCACCACATGTGCGGGACCATGCCGCCGCGGTGGATGCGCGGGATGTGGGCGAAGCGCCGCGCGTGGCCGCGCATCGGACCGTCGCCGCGGTGCATCTCCCGGCGCACTTCGCGGCGTATCTCGGTCCGCGCCGGTCCCTCGGCCCGATGGGTCCGGTGCGGCGGCGGCGCGTCGCGCCAGTGGCCGGCTTCGGGTGCGGGATCGGCGAGGGCGTGGGCGCCCGTCGCGGGCAGGAAGGCGGCGCTCGCCGCCAGGGCCAGAAGCTTCAGCGTCCTCATCGTGGCGTCCCCTGTGTAGCGCAAAGTCCGGGCGGCCCCGGCGGACGGGGCCGCGCATCAACACTTTCTTAACGCTTCGGGGACGTTCAGGCTACGCGCGCTAACCGCGGGGCGAGCCGCTGTGCCAATTCGGAACAGCCTGCGACGTCTGCGGCGTCGAAGCGGGCGGTCCGCGGGCTGTCGAGGTCGAGCACGCCGATCAGCGCGCCGTCGTGGACGATCGGCACCACCAGCTCGGACGCCGATCCGCTGTCGCAGGCGATGTGGCCGGGGAAGGCATGGACGTCCTCGACGCACTGCACCTCCCGCGTCGCCGCCGCCGTGCCGCACACGCCCTTGCCGAACGGGATGCGGATGCAGGCGGCGCGGCCCTGGAACGGCCCGAGCACCAGCTCGCCGCCGACATTGCGGTAGAAGCCGGCCCAGTTGAGGTCGGGCAGCGTCTCCCACAGGAGGGCGGCGACGTTCGCCATGTTGGCGATCGCATCGGGCTCGCCCTCGGTCAGCGCGTCGGCCGCCTGGTGGAGCTGGCGGTAGAGCTCCGCCTTGTCGTCGGCGGCGATTTTGAAGTCGTACAAGCAATGTCTCCTTCGCGGGTCCCATTCGTCTTCCCGGCGCAGGGACCCCATCAAAGTGGTACTTTGATGGGACCCAAGGCCGGGATCTCGTGTCGGAAAGGCTCTGCATCAAGGGCGGCGCCTACTCTCCCTGAGATCCCGGCCTTCGCCGGGGTGACGGGAGGAGCGGTTCCACCCTCCGTTGCACTCACTCCACCCCCGGCTTTCCCCGTGCCGCCTTGATGCTGCCGCGGGCCTTCTTGCTGTCGACGCGGCGCGCCTTGGCGGCGCGGCTGACCTTGGTCTTCACCCTCTTCGCCTTACGGACATGGGCGCTGGCGATCAGCTCCGCCAGCCGCTGGCGGGCCTCGGCGCGGTTCGCTTCCTGGGTGCGGTGGCTGCGGGCGGTGATGACGATCTCGCCCTCCTTGGTCATCCGGCTGCCGGCAAGCTCCTTCAGCCGCTGATAGGCGTAGGGCGCGAGGCCGAGCCGGAAGACGTCGCAGCGCAGCTGGCACGCCGTCGCCACCTTGTTGACGTTCTGCCCGCCGGGGCCGGTCGAGGCGATGAACTTCTCCTCGAGCGCCTCTTCGGGAATGGCAGGGGGATCGGCCATGTCAGGCGCCGATCAGGCCGGCCGCGATCGCCGCGCCGATCCCCAGCATCAGGGCGGCGACCATGCCGCGGACGAAGCCGATCGTCACCTTCTCGAGACGGCGCACGGCGATCCAGGCGCCGAGCGTCGCCGCCGCCACGCCGACGCCGATCAGCAGCCACGGCCGCCCCGGCGCCGGCAGGCTGTCGGCGGAGAAGGTGGCGGCGTAGGCGGCGAGGCGGGCGAGATCGACGAGGATGGCGATCAGCACGCCGGTTGCCACGAAGCGCGCCGGATCGAGGCCGGTCTTCAGCAGGAAGATCGAGCGCAGCGCCCCCTGCTGGCCGGTCAGCCCGCCCAGGAAGCCGGTGACGGCGCCCCCGGGCACCAGCGCCCGCCGCGGCGCCCGCAGCGCCCGGAAGCGCGGGTGAAGCTCGAGCAGGGCGAACAGGATCATCAGGCCGCCGACCGCGAGCCCCGCGGCGGTCGGGCCGAAGTTGCGCCCCATCGCCTGCCAGGTGAAGACCGTCTCGGTCCGTCCCAGCCAGGCGAGCAGCCAGGCGCCGGCCGCGGCGGCGGGCACGGCCGGCAGGCCGAAGCGCAGCACCGTCGGCCAGTCCGCCTTGCGGCCGAGCAGCCCGCCCTTGAACAGGTTGTTGAGCAGGTGGACGATCGCCGTCGCCGCCACCGCCGTCTCGACGGGGAAGAAGAGGGCGAAGGCGGGGAGGAGGATCGTGCCGAGGCCGAAGCCGGAATAAAGGGTCAGCGCCGAGGCGGCGAAGGCGGTGGCGGCGACGATCAGGACGTCCACGTCCCCGCCTCCTCCTCGTCGAAACCGGCCTGGACGAAGGTGGGCGGCAGCGGCGCGGTCGCCTCGACGGGCGGCTTTCCGTCCCGCTCCACCCGGATCGAGCGGGCGTGGAGCAGCATCGGCCCGCGGCCGCGGCCGTAGACCGGGTCGCCGGAGATCGGGATGCCGAGGCCGGAGGCCGCGTGGACGCGCAGCTGATGGGTCCGGCCGGTCTCGGGGGTGAACAGGAGCATGGCGCGCCCGTTCTTCACGGCGACCGTCCGCCAGTGGCTGACCGCCGCCTTGCCGCGCGGGTCCGGCACCATCCGCCAGCCTTCCGCGGCGCTCGACACCTTGCCGAGCGCCATCTCGATCGTCCCGTCCGCGCGATCGGGGACGCCGTCGAGGATGGCGAGATAGGATTTGGCGACCTTCTTGTCCTCGAAGGCCCGCTGGAAGCGCTTGTGCGCCTTGGGATTGCGGGCGAGCAGCAGGCAGCCCGACGTGTCGCGGTCGAGCCGGTGGACGGGGAGGGGTTCGCGCCGGAAGCCGAAGCGCAGCTGCTTCAGATAATCCTCCAGGCTCTCGGGCGTGCGCGAGCCGGGGTGGACGGCAAGGCCGGCCGGCTTGTCGAGGACCAGGGCCTCGCCGTCGATGAAGAGGATCTTGTCGTCCCACATGGCGCTTTCGCCCCTGCCACGGGCGGTGCGGCAGCGCAAACGCGGCAGGTCCCGAAGGCGCGCCGCGGCCGCCCCGGCGGGCGCGACTCCTTGGGAACCCTCGTTTAATCCGAAATTAACCTTTTGCGTTCACTTGTTGCATGGTTAATGACTGCCACAGGGGGCGCCGTGGCCGGATCGGCCTGAGGCACCGCTTGAGAAAAGGGGCGATCCATATGCGCGTGCTGCTGATCGAAGACGAGCCGACCACCGCCAAGAGCATCGAGCTGATGCTGAACGCGGAAGGCTTCAACGTCTATACGACGGACCTTGGCGAGGAGGGTTTGGACCTCGGCAAGCTCTACGATTACGACATCATCTGCCTGGATCTGAACCTGCCCGACATGCACGGCTACGACGTGCTCAAGAAATTGCGGCTCGCCAAGGTCGGCACGCCCGTCCTCATCCTCTCCGGCGTCGCCGAGATGGATTCGAAGGTCCGCGCGCTCGGCTTCGGCGCCGACGACTATGTCACCAAGCCCTTCCACCGCGACGAACTGGTCGCCCGCATCCACGCCGTCGTGCGCCGCTCCAAGGGCCACAGCCAGAGCGTCATCCGGACCGGCAAGCTGGCGGTGAACCTCGACGCGAAGACGGTGGAGGTCGACGGCGCCCGCGTCCACCTCACCGGCAAGGAATATGCGATGCTGGAGCTGCTCTCGCTCCGCAAGGGCACCACGCTCACCAAGGAAATGTTCCTCAACCACCTCTATGGCGGCATGGACGAGCCGGAGCTGAAGATCATCGACGTCTTCATCTGCAAGCTCCGCAAGAAGCTCAGCCTCGCCTGCGGCGGCGACAATTATATCGAGACCGTCTGGGGCCGCGGCTACGTGCTGCGCGATCCCGAAGAGATCGAGACCGCTCAGGTCGCCTGACCCGTTTCTCAGCAGGGGCAAGAGCCGGCGTCCGCGAATGCGGGCGCCGGATTCTTTTTGAAGCGCGTGTGCGAAGGGTGCGCCCGGTCGTGCGGCCTCCCTCCTGCCGCGGCCGGCATGGCGGGGCTGAAGGCGTTGCCCTGAGGCCTCAGGCGGCGCGGATGCCCAGCACATGGACCGCCGGGGCGGCGAGCGCCGCCGCGTCGGCGGCGTCCAGCGGGCGGGCTAGGAGATAGCCCTGGCCGTCGCGGCAGCCGAGCTCGCGCAGCAGGGCGAGCTGCTCCTCGGTCTCGATATGCTCGGCGACGCAGGGCACGCCGAGCGAAGCGCACAGATCGAGCACGCCCTTGAGCAGGCGGCGGCTGAGCAGCGACTCGGCGACCGAGGCGACCATCGAGCCGTCGAGCTTGATGCCGTCGAACTGCATCTCCCGCAAATAGGACACGGACGCGTGGCCGGCGCCGAAATCGTCGAGGACGATTCGCGCGCCGGCGGCGCGGAGCATCTGGAGGTTCTCCCGTGCGACGGTGAAGTCGACCAGCAGGGCGGTCTCGGTCACCTCCGCCTGCAGGCGCGCCGCGCCGAGGCCGGCCTCGTCGAGGATGGCGAGGATGCGCGCCGCCGACCCCGGCGTGCAGAGCTGCACGGCGCTGACGTTGAAGGAGAGGCGCACCGGATCGCCCTGTACCGGGTAGAGGTCGAAGATATCGCCGCGGCTGCTGAACTCGCCGGCTTCCAGGATCAGGCTGGTGCGCAGGTAACCCAGGGCCAGGCACTGCTCGGTCAGGGTTTCCGGGG
>JBKBVA010000102.1:0-8597 GCA_046289665.1 Allosphingosinicella sp. | reverse complement strand
AACAGCCGCGGCCGGGCCAAGGTGGAGCTCGCGATCGCGCGCGGCCGCAAGGCGCACGACAAGCGCGAGCACGAGAAGGAAAAGGACTGGAAGAGAGAGCAGAGCCGCCTGCTGCGCCAGCATGGCTAGGGAAGGGGGCGGGTGGTTCGCCCGCTGGGCCAGGCGCAACATGCCGCGCCGCGAGGAGCTGGCCGAGAGCCGGTGGATCAAGCCGATCGGCAAGCGGGCGCTGCAGAGCGAGTTCTGGCGCTTTACCCGCCGCTCCGTCCCGCGCGGCGTGGCGGTCGGCCTGCTCGTCGGCATCTTCCTGCTGATCCCGGGCCTGCAGATCGTCGGCGCGGCGCTGCTGTCCATTCCGCTGCGCGCCAACATCCCGGTCGCGGCGCTGATGACCTTCCTCAGCAACCCGGCGACGACGCCCTTCATCCTGATCGCCTCGCTCAAGGTCGGGAGCACTTTGGGCTTCAGGACCGACATGGCCTCCTTCTATGCGCTCACCGAAAGCGGCGCCGGACTCGGCGACTGGGCGCGCTGGGCCTTCTCCGATGCCGCCCCGGCGCTCGTCACCGGCCTCTTCATCATCGCGAGCGTCGCCGCGCTCGTCGGCTATCTCCTGTCGATCTGGATCTGGCGCTGGTGGCAGGGCCGGAAGTGGCGCCAGCGCGCTATGCGGAGCCCCGGCGCGGATTGATCGCGCGCGGCGGGCTGCTATCCCGGCTGCCATGGCCACAGCACCCACAGCCCCTCGTACCGCCGCCGCCACCATCCTGGTGATCCTCGCCGCCGCCTTGTCGGCGGCGCTGCTGTTCTGGGTGCTGGGCAGCCTCGTCTTCGCCGCGGCCTTCCTGGCGGGCGCCGTTGCGATCGGCACGCCGCTTCTCCTGTCGCGGGCGCGTGCGCCTGCCGTGGCGGCGGAACCGGAGGTGCGGCCGGACACGTCGCTGCTGCGCGCCGCTCTCGACGGCAGCGGCAAGGCGCTCGCCGTGACCGGCCTCGACGGCGCATTGCTCTGCGCGAGCCGCGCCTATGAGCAGTGGCTGGGCGCGCGGGCGCCCGCCGAGGCGCTGGGCGATGCGGTCGCCGCGCCGCTCGCCGAGGCGCGGCGCACCGGCGCGGCCGGGGCCGCCTTCGCGTTCGAGGGACGCGACTACCAGCTCGATCTCCGTCAGGCGGGCTTCGGCGACGCATGGCTCGTCTGGAGCTTTGCGGAGGCGCCGCACGAGGATTCGGGCGCCGCGGCGCGCCAGCTCGTCTCGACCGATCTCGGCCGCCGCCTGTCGCGCGCGGGCGTGATGGCGGTGGTCGCCGACGCCGAGGGGCGGGTGATGGATGCCAATGCGGCCTTCGTCGCCCGCGCCTTTGCCGCGGTCGAGGCGGAGCCCGCCGGGACGCCTTTGGTCGAGTTGCTCGGCATGACCGAATCCGGCCAATTCCACTTCGCCCGCGAGGGCGGGGAGGGCGGCGCGCTGCGCATCCTCCAGGTGCCGCTCGACGAGGAGGAGCGGGGCGCCAGCCTGTTCCTGCTGCTCGACGATGCCGGCGGCGGCTTCGGGCGCGACGGCGGCGCCAATCTCAACAGCCTGCTCGAAATCCTGCCGCTCGGCCTCGCGCTCGCCGACCGCGACGGGCAATTCCTTTACCTCAACGGCCCGTTCCGCCGCGCCGCCGGCCTGTCGCCGAGCGCGCGGCCGACCTGGCCGAGCGACCTGGTCGTCGAGGAAGACAAGGCGGCCGTCGCCGATTCGGTGCGCCGCTTCGCCCGCGGCGCCGCGCTTTCGGGCGATCTCGCCGTCCGCCTCAAGGGCAAGCCCGAAGAGCCGGTGGCGCTCACCGTCGCCGGCGCCCGCGCGCTCGGCGAGGCTGCCGTCCTCCTCAGCCTCAAGGACAATAGCGAGGAAGACCGGCTGAAGCGCCAGGTGGCGCAGGCGACGAAGATGCAGGCGGTCGGCCAGCTCGCCGGCGGCGTCGCGCACGATTTCAACAACATCCTCACCGCCATCATCGGCCATTGCGACCTGATGTTGATGCGCCACACGCCGGGCGACAGCGACTATGACGACATCCAGCAGATCCGTTCCAATTCGAACCGGGCCGCGAGCCTGACGCGCCAGCTCCTCGCTTTCTCGCGCCAGCAGACGCTGCGGCCGCAGATCCTGCAGCTGCCCGACGTCATCGCCGAGGTGTCGACGCTGCTGAAGCGGCTGCTCGGCGAGAAGGTGGTGCTGCAGGTCAAGCACGGCCGCAATCTCGGCGCCGTGCGCGCCGACCCCGGGCAACTCGAACAGGTAATCGTCAACCTCGCCGTCAACGCCCGCGACTCCATGCTCTCCAAGGACGAGGTGAACGGGGGTACGCTGACGCTGCAGACCTATTCGGTGACCGCCGACGACGTGCGGCGGATGGGCAGCGAGATCCTCCCGATCACCGACTACACGGCGCTGCGCGTCACCGACACCGGCACCGGCATTCCGCCGCATCTCCTCGCCAAGATCTTCGAGCCCTTCTTCACCACCAAGGAAGTGGGGAAGGGGACGGGCCTCGGCCTCTCCACCGTCTACGGCATCGTCAAGCAATCGGGCGGATTCATCTTCGCCGAGTCCGAGGAAGGGGAAGGGGCGAGCTTCGTCATCTACCTGCCCGTCCACCGCGCCGAGGCGGCGGCGGGGCCGAAGCGCAAGGAGAAGGCCACCGAATTGTGGGGCACCGGCACGATCCTGCTCGTCGAGGACGAGGCGACGGTGCGTGCAGTGGCCGAGCGCGCGCTGACCCGCCACGGCTACACCGTCCTGGTCGCCGAGAATGGCGAGGCGGCGATCGAGATCCTGGAGCGCGAGAAGGTGGACCTGATGGTTTCCGACGTGGTCATGCCGACCATGGACGGCCCGACCACGGCGCGCGAGGCGCGCAAGCTGCACCCGGACCTGCCGATCCTCTTCATCTCGGGCTATGCCGAGGAGCAGCTCAGGCAATCGATCGACCTCGATCGGGTGGCCTTCCTCGCCAAGCCATTCTCCGTCCAGGCGCTCGCCGAAGCCGCCCGCGATGCGCTTCAGGCGAAATAATGGTTTCGCAACCGGTCCTTAGGCTCTAAGCGGGCGCCGTGGCTGCGTCGCTTTCCGTCCTGATCGTCGAAGACGAATCGCTCATTGCGATGATGCTCGAGGATTTTCTCGAGTCGCTCGGCCATGCCGTCGCGGCGACCTGCGACAGCGTCCCTGCCGCGCTGGAGCGGGTTCAGGAGGGCGGCTTCGACGTCGCCATCGTCGACGTCAACCTGAACGGGCAGCAGATCTGGCCCGTGGCCGACCAGCTCGCCGACAAGGGCATTCCCTACATCCTCGCCACCGGCGGTCATATCGAGCCGCCGCCCGAGCGCCACGCCAACGTGCCGGTGCTGTCGAAGCCCTTCACCCTCGATGCCGTCGAGCCGGTGCTGGAGCAGGCCTGCGCCGGCTGAGGCGGCGGACGCCGGCGCGCGAAGCGGGTAGAGCGGCACGATGTGGAAGCTCCTCCTCGTCCCGCCGCTCCTCTATCTGCTCATCCTTCTGCTCTTCGCCGCGCTGCAGACGCGGATGCTGTTTCCGGCGGGAGCGGTGGGCCGCGCCGGTCCGCTGCCGGAAAGCGCGGAACGGCTGACGCTCGAGACGCCGGGCGGCGAGACGCTGCACGGGGTGCGCATCCCCGGCGCGGGCGGTCCGCTGATCCTCGGCTTCGGCGGCAATGCCTGGAACGCCGACGCGGCGGCCGACTATCTGCACAGGCTCTACCCGCAGGCCGACATCGTCGCCTTCCACTATCGCGGCTACGCGCCCAGCACCGGCACCCCCTCGGCTGCCGCGCTGATCGAGGATGCGGCCTTCGTCCATGACCGCATGGTGGAGCGGCTGAAGCCGGACCGGGTGGTGGCCGTGGGGTTCAGCGTCGGGAGCGGCGTCGCCGCCCATCTCGCCGCGGCACGGCCGCTGGACGGCGCCATATTGGTGACGCCGTTCGACTCGCTGGCGGCGGTCGGGGCGGACCATTACCCCTGGCTGCCGGTCCGGCTGCTCTTCCGCCACGCCATGGAGCCGGCGGAGGCGTTGCGCGATTCGCCGGTGCCGGTCGCCATCCTTGCCGCGGAGCAGGACCGCCTGATCCCGCCGAAGCGCACCGAGGCCCTTCGGGCGGCGGTCAAGACCCTCGTCTACGAGCGGACGGTAGGCGGCGCGGGCCACAACGACATCTACGAACGCTCCGAATTCCACCTCGCGATGCGCGAGGCGCTGAGGCGGATCGAGGCGCCCGGGCGCTAGCGAAGGGCGGCGCGCTCCGCCTCGCTCTCCTCGAAGGTCCGCACCACAGACGCGGGCGGCGGCGCCCCGGCGAGGCTGACGGCAACGGCCACGGCGCCGCAGATCAGGAAGCCCGGCACGATCTCGTAGACGAGGCTGCTCAACGTCGCGCCGTCCGCCAGCACCGGCGCGAAGATCCAGACGAGCACGGTCACCGCGCCCGCGACCATTCCCGCGAGGGCGCCGTTGCGGGTCAGCCGCTTCCAGGTGAGGCTGAGGATGACGATCGGGCCGAAAGCGGCGCCGAAGCCGGCCCAGGCGTTGGAGACGAGCCCGAGGATGCTGCTGTCGGGGCTGTAGGCGAGGAAGATGGCGACCAAGGCGACGACGACGACCGAGGCGCGGCCCACCGCCACGAGCTCCCGGTCGCTCGCTTCACGGCGCAGGTAGATGCGGTAGAAATCCTCCGTCAGCGACGAGGAGGAGACGAGGAGCTGCGAGCTGATCGTGCTCATGATCGCGGCGAGCAGGGCGGCGAGCAGGAATCCCGTAATCAGCGAATCGAACAGCACGTCGGCGAGCAGGATGAAGATCGTCTCGGGATCGGCTAGCGGGGTTCCGGTGCGCACGACATAGGTCGCGCCGATCAGCCCGGTCGCGACGGCACCGACCAGCGCTACGCCCATCCAGCTCATGCCGATGTTGCGCATCCTCGGCACGTCGCGCACCGAGCGCACCGCCATGAAGCGCACGATGATGTGCGGCTGCCCGAAATAGCCCAGGCCCCAGGCCAGCGAAGAGAGGATGGCGATTCCGGTCATGTCCGCCATCATGTCGAACGCCCCCGGATTGGCAGCGGCGAGGGCGCCGGTAAACTCCCAGTCGAGCTTCGAGAAGGCGACGACCGGAAGCAGCACCAGCGCCACGAACATGATGCAGCCCTGGACGAAGTCGGTGAGGCTGACGGCGAGGAAGCCGCCGAACAGGGTGTAGGCGACGACGACCCCGGCGGTGATCCACAGGCCGAGCGTATAGTCTGCCCCGAACGCGCTCTCGAACAGCTTCCCGCCGGAGACGATGCCGGCCGAGGTGTAGAGGGTGAAGAAGAGGATGATGACGAGCGAGGCGATCACGCGCAGCGCGTGGCTGCGGTCCTCGAACCTTTTCTCGAAGAATTCGGGGATGGTGATCGAATCCCCGGCCCGCTCGGTGTGGACGCGCAGCCGCGGCGCGACGATCACATAGTTGGCGAGCGCGCCGGCGAAGAGTCCGATCGCGATCCAGGTGGCGCTGAGGCCGGCGACGAAGGCGGCGCCCGGAAGGCCGAGCAACAGCCAGCCGCTCATGTCCGACGCGCCGGCTGAGAGAGCCGCAACCGCCGGCGTCAGTTTGCGGCCGCCGAGGAGGTACCCGTCAATATCGTCGGTCGACTTGCGCCAGGCGTAGAGCCCGATCGCCAGCATGGCGGCGAAATAGAGGCCGAGGGAGACGAGGACGCCGGTTTCCATGGGGTGTTCTCCGCTCAGGCGGGGGAGAAGCCCCCGCTCTGCTCATCGAGCACATGGAGCACGCCTTCCGCAATGGAGAAGAAGGCGCCGTGGAGGGTCAGCGACCCCTCTCCCTCCCGCTCCCGCACGAAGGGGAAGCTGCGCAGGTTGCGCAGCGAGACGCGGACGCTCTCCAGCTCCATCGCGCGGAAGGCGGCGCGGTCGAACTCCGGCTGGTGCTCCGCCCGCACCTTTTCCCGCGCATCCTCGAGCAGCTCGATCCAGTCGGCGATGAAATGCCCCTCGCCATGCGGCGCATCGTCGAACTGGCCGGTGAGGGCGGCCGCGCAGCCGCCGCAGAAGCCGTGCCCCATCACGATCACTTCCTCGACCTTGAGCTGGGTGACCGCGAATTCGAGCGCCGCGGACACGCCGTGATGGCCGGCGGTGGTCTCGAAAGGGGGAACGAGGTTGGCGACGTTGCGGACCACGAACATCTCGCCCGGCCGTGCGTCGAAGATCTGGGCCGGATCGACGCGGCTGTCGGAGCAGGCGATCACCATCACCTTCGGGCTCTGCCCCTCGGCGAGTTCCGACCAGCGCTCCCGCTCGCGCGCCCAGCCGCCGGAGCGGAAGCGGCGGTATCCCTCGATGAGGTCGGTGAATCGGGCCATGCTCTTCCTCCTCTTTTCGGCCGCGCTAGCCGGAGCAGGGGAGGGGTGGCAAGACGCGAGCAGGATCGCTATCTGCGCGCCATGTCCGAAGCCGACCCGATCGCCGCAATCGTCCCCGTACCTGCGCCCAAGCAGCGCAAGCCCGACTGGATCCGCGTGAAGGCGCCGACCAGCGTCGGCTTTTCCGAGACCCGCAAGCTGATGCGCCGCCTCAACCTCGCCACCGTGTGCGAGGAGGCGGCGTGTCCGAACATCGGGGAGTGCTGGACCAAGAAGCATGCAACCGTGATGATCCTGGGGGATACGTGCACCCGGGCCTGCGCCTTCTGCAACGTCAAGACCGGCATGCCGCGCCCGGTCGACCCGCTGGAGCCCGAGCATGTCGCCGTGGCCGCGGCCGAGCTCGGGCTCGAACATATCGTCATCACCTCGGTCGACCGCGACGACCTTCCCGACGGCGGCGCCCGGCAGTTCATAGCCGTGATCAACGCCATACGGCGCTGTTCTCCGACGACGACGATCGAGATCCTCACCCCCGATTTCCGCAACAAGCCCGAAGCGGCGGTGGCGGCGATCGTCGAGGCGCGGCCCGACGTCTACAACCACAATCTGGAGACGGTGCCCCGGCTCTACCCGACCATCCGCCCCGGCGCGCGCTATTATGCCTCGCTGCGGCTGCTGGAGAGCGTGAAGCGCCAGGACCCGACCATCTTCACCAAATCGGGCGTGATGGTGGGCCTGGGCGAGCAGCGCCTCGAAGTGCACCAGGTGATGGACGACATGCGCTCGGCCGACATCGATTTCCTCACCATGGGCCAGTATCTCCAGCCCACCCCGCGTCACGCGAAGGTGGAGGAATTCGTCACCCCGCAGGCCTTCGCCGCCTATGGCGCCATCGCCCGGGCCAAGGGATTCCTGCTGGTCGCCGCGAGCCCGCTGACCCGGTCGAGCTACCATGCCGGCGACGATTTCGCGAAGATGAAGGCAGCCCGGGAAGCCAAGCTCGCCGCGGCGCGTTGACCCCCCGATGCCGCGCCACACCGAGACCCGCCACCTTCCCTACACGCCCGAGCAGCTCTTCGACCTGGTCGCGGACGTGAAGCGCTACCAGGAGTTCCTGCCCTGGGTGGCGGCGACGCGGGTGCGCTCGGACAGCGAGACGCTGATGATCGCCGACCTCGTCGTCGGATTCCGCTCGCTCAAGGAGACCTTCACCTCGCGCGTGACCAAGGACCGGCCGCGCAGCATCGAGGTCGACTATATCGAAGGGCCTTTGAAGTACCTCCACAATTCCTGGAAATTCCGCCCGGACGGGGAGGGGGGAACCCATGTCGATTTCTGCGTCGACTTCGCCTTCAAGAACCGGATCTTCGAGAGCCTGGCCGGCCAGATGTTCGACCGAGCGCTGCGGCGGATGATCGGGGCGTTCGAGGAGCGGGCGAAGGAACTCTACGGCGACGGCGGGTCCGAGACCGGCATCAGCAGCTCGAGCGCGCACAGCGCCGCCTGAAGGCGCACCCCGCCGCGGCCCAGATCCCCGAAGTCCCGCGTGTCGGCGACGATCTCCTTCGGGTCCGCGCCGCGCCGGGCGCGGGCGAAGACCACCGTCCCGACCGGCTTCTTCTCGCTGCCGCCGCCCGGCCCGGCGATGCCGGTCACCGCGACCGCGCTGTCGGCGCCGGTGCGGGCGAGCGCACCCTGCGCCATCGCCCAGGCCACCGCGACGGAGACGGCACCGAACGTGTCGAGCACGTCCTCGCTGACCCCGAGCAGCTCCCGCTTCGCCCGGTTCGAATAGGTGACGAAGCCGGCCTCCAGGACATCGGAGGAGCCCGGTATCTCGGTCAGCGCCGCCGCGGCGAGGCCGCCGGTGCAGCTTTCCGCCAGGGCGACGCACAATCCCGCGGCGCGGTTCGCCTCGACGACCTTCCGCGCCGCCTCGACCAGCTCGGGCGGCAGCACGAGGTCGCGGGGTTCAGCCATTCGGGCAGATGTTCGGCCCGGAGGGCGCCGGCGGCGCTTCGGCGTCGGCCTCACCGTTCTTCGCAGCCTCGGCCGCCGCGGCGGCGCGCTGCTCCGCCTTCTTGGCCTCCGATGCGGCGATCGCCCGCGCCATCGAGGTGCCGAGGAGGGCGATATTGTCGGTCGGAAGCGGCGCCATCGCC
>JBKBVA010000101.1:0-8642 GCA_046289665.1 Allosphingosinicella sp. | reverse complement strand
CCCGCCGCCGCCAGCGCGCTCCCGGCGCCGGTGCAGAAACGATGCGGATCGCCGACCTCCTCGTCCGGCGTGTGGACGGCGCCTGCGATCCGGTCGGCGATCGCCGCCAGCATCGGCTCGACGGCCACCGCCTCTTCGGGTCTCAGCAGCCGCTGCGTGACGCCGTGCGCCTGCTTCACCGCCGCCGTCTCGCGCGCGGCGGCGAAGCTCGCGGCGGAGCGGTAGATCTGGATCTTGCCGGCGACCTGATGGGCGAAATCGATCGCATGGCGGCGGACGAGGCGGTGGAGCGCGTCGCGCGAGCGCAATGCGAGATCGAGGCCGGCGAGCGTGTTGCGGCGGAAGCTCGCCGCGGTGGAGCTGCGCAGGAAGGCGAGGCCCCAGCGCAGGAAATCGGGATCGAGCCGCGGCCTGAAGCGGAATGCGGGGTCGAGGGCGAGGAGCAGCCGCGGCATTTGCGCCAGCGTCGCCGGGCTCGCCAGCGCGTCGGTGTAGGAATAGCTGAGCTGCGCGCCGTTGGCGAAGGACGTGCCGAGCCCTGCCCCCTCGGCGCGGTCGACGACGGTGACACGGTGGCCGCGGTCGGCGAGGGTGAGGGCGGTTGCCATTCCCACGACGCCGGCACCGATCACCACCACCTCCTGGGGCGCCTTCACCGCCACGGGCGCAGGAAGCGGCAGGAAACGGACATGCGTCGGTCGATCCTCCTCCGCGGCACCGAGGGGCGACGCGGTTCAGCTGGGGTGGGAGGGAGAGCTTATCGGCCGCGGACGCGGCTCCAACCGGCCAAGCTTTGCGACGGGCATAGACCTAGTCTATGGACTGGCGGTCCGGCTCTCGCGCAAGGTCGCCTCGACCGTGCCCAGGAATTGGCGAGCCGCGCGGAAAGGCTGGCGGTCCTCGAGCGTGACGTAGGAGACGGTCATGTCGAGCGGCGGGTCGGTGGGAAGCCAGCTGAAGCCGGGCGCCTGCCATGCGCGCGCGGTGAATTCGTCCACCACGGTGATCCCGCCCTCGAGCTGCGCGAGGCGCGCGGCGATGAAGAAGGTCTGCACCGAGACCGTCTCTTTGTTGACGATGCCGCGCTCGCGCATCGCGCGGGTCAGCACGTCGCCGATCGGGCCGGTCGCCGCCACGCCGATCAGTTCGCGGTCGGCGAGCCGGTCGAGGGGGAGCCGGTCGCCGACCGTGCCGAAGCTGCCCGTCGGAAACAGCACGACCAGTTCGCCTTCGCTCAGCACCGTCCGCGTCAACCGCGGATGGTAGGGCGGCGTGTAGGCGATCGCCACGTCGGTCTCGCGCTCGACCAGCGAGCGGACGAGATCGTCGTGATGGTGGGTGTGCACTTCGAAGGTCACGCGCGGCCAGTCGCGCCGGAACTGGGCGATCGCCTGGGGCACGACGTCGAGGGCGAGGCTGGGGACGATGCCGAGGCGGATATGGCCGCCCCCGGCATGGGAGAGGTTCTGGGCAGTCTGCTGGAGCGAGGCGATGCGGTCGAAGACGTCGCCCGCCTCGCGGATCAGGGCATGGGCCTCGTCGGTCGGCACGAGCCGGCCGCGGGCGAGCTGGAACAGCCGGAAGCCGAGGCTGTCCTCGGCATGGCGCAACGTCTTGGACGCCGACGGCTGCGAAATGCCGAGCGACCGCGCCGCGGCGCTGATCGATCCGTGGGTGTAGACGGCGTGGAAGACTTCGAACTGGCGGAAGCGCATGGCCGCCGGCCTAGCGTTTCCTCGCCGCCGGGCCAATGGCGCAGCGTCAGCGGCGGACGGCGATCGCCTCCACCTCGACGAGCGCACCGGGGGCGAGGAGAGCCGACACCACCGTCGAGCGGGCGGGATAGGGCGCGCCGAACATGCGCACATAGGCGGCGTTGAAGGCGGGGCCGAAGCTTGCGTCCGTCAGCCAGGCGGTGACCTTGACGACGTCCCGCGCCGTTGCGCCCTCCTCTGCGAGAACGCGGGCGAGATTGGCGAGCGCCTGCTCCGCCTGCGCCTCGATCCCGCCCGCCACGATCGCGCCGTCGTCGCCGCGCGCCAGCTGCCCCGAGGTGAAGATGAGGTCGCCGGCGACGCGCGCCGCGGACAGAGGGGGTCGGTTCATTCGCAGCTCCCGGGTTTTCGGATTCGCCGATCCTGCGGAGGGGCGCCGCACCGTGCAATCCCGGATTGCATTTCAGGGGCATAGCCAAGGTCTATGGCGGCCACGCCCGTCGCCGGCCGCGGTAAGGCTGCGCGCGAAAGCAGGGCCCCGCCTCATAGCGCGGAGGGCGCGTGCTCCCCGCCCAGGCAAGGGCGTGCCAGCATGCCGCCCCGATCGAGCATCGTCAGGAACGGCCGGGCGTCCCATCCGGCGTTCAGCTCCAGTTCCTGCTCGAGCACCCGGTGCAGGTCAGGCTCCTCCATCGGCACGGCGAAAAGATAGCCTTGCCCGGTCGAACAGCCGAGGGCCTGCATGATCGCCCGTTCGGAATCCGTCTCGATCCCTTCGGCGACGATCCGGATGTCCAGCGCCGCCCCCAGCTTGACCACGCTTTCCACGATCACGCGCTTCGTCGCGCTGTGGGCCACGTCGCGCACGAAGCTGCGGTCGATCTTGATCTCGGTGAGAGGGAAGCTCTCGAGATATCGAAGGTTGGAATAGCCCGTGCCGAAATCGTCGATCGAGATGCCGATGCCCAGCCGGCGCAGCTCCCCGAGCACGCGGCGGACATAGTCCGGCTCGCCGACCATGAGGTTCTCGGTGAGCTCCAGGGTCAGCCATTCGGCCCGGCAGCCGGTCTCGTCGAGCACCTGTCGGACCAGGGCCACCATGTCGCGCTGGGTGAACTCGATGACGGAGGTGTTGAAGGCGAAGCGGATCGGCGCGCGGCGATCGCGATTGACCCGCTCCGCATGGGCGGCGAGCGCGCGCAGGCCCCAGGCTCCGATCTCCAGGATCGCGCCGGTTTCTTCCGCTATTCCAATGAAGCGGGCGGGAGGCTGCATGCCGAAGACGCCATGGTCCCACCGGAGCAGCGCCTCGGCGCCGACCAGCCTCCCCGAGCGGAGGTCGAACTGCGGCTGGTAGTGGAAGAGCAGCTCGTGGTTGATCACGGCGGTCTGCAGCTCGCTCGCCAGCCGGATCCGGTTGCGCGCGTCCCGCTCGTCGGCGGCGGCGAAGGCCTGGGGACGGTGCGGGGGCGTCGCTCTGGCGCGCTGAAGCGCCACGCCCGCCTGCCGGACCAGCCGGAGCGGGTTGGCACCGGCGGATCCGAGCGCATAGCCGGCGGCGAACCGGACCACCACCGATGTCTCCGGGAGCACGAAGCGCGGCTTCAGAAGCGCGAGCACGTCGTCGATCACGCCCGCGGGGCGGCCGTCCTCCTCCAGCTCGAAGGCGAGGGCGAAGGTGTGGGTGCCGACGCGCGCCACGGCGGCCGCCGGCAGCGACACCAGGCGCTGGGCGACCGACCGCAGCAGCGCGTCCCCTGCCCCGTAACCGAAGCCGCTGTTGACGTCGTGGAAGCACAGTATGTCGAGCTTGACGATCATCAGGACGGAGGCCGGCTGCGGCTCCAGCGTTTCCAGCCACTCGATGAGGCCGTAGCGGTTGAGCAGGCCGGTCAGGCGGTCGACGCCCGGGGCGGCGCCCGCATCGCAGACGAGGCCGGTGCGCCAGGTCGCCAGCGGCCATCGCATCCACCGGAACCGCGCAGCGCGCGCCGATTGGCATGCCTCGTCGTCGTCCCCCTGGACCGCGATGGCGCCGAGGCCCATTGCGGGCATGCGCCGGGGCACCGGCACCAGGGGCACCGCGGCGCCGCCGGCGTTCGGCCGGTCCGGGCCCGGGAACATGGACAGGGCGGCGCTGCCGACCCGCACGTCCCGGTCGCCTATTCCTCTTCGCGCGCCTTCGACGGGACGGCCGCTGGATGATCTCATTGTTTCTCCCCCCGGAGCTGCCTGGTCCTGGCCGGTGGGTCAGGGCCGCTTTCGATGCCCCGGTCTGGACGCTCCGCGGCTCAGGACGCCTTGCAGGCCGCTACGGTAGCAATACGCGGGGCTCAGGCCCGCGGCAGCGTGAAGGCGATGACCGCCCCGCGGTCCGGCCCGCTCGCCAGCCAGATTCGGCCGCCATGCGCCTCGATGATGGTCCTGCAGATCGAGAGCCCGATGCCGGTCCCGCGCGGCTTGGTGGTCGCGAAGGGCGAGAAGATCTTATCGCGGACCTTCTCCGCGATGCCGGGGCCTTCGTCGGAGAACCGGACTTCGACCTCCGACTCGGACAGGGGGACCGCCGAGACCATGATCCTGCGGCCGCCTCCTTCCAGCATGGCGTCGACCGCATTGCGGATGAGGTTCATCATGACCTGCTGCAGGTGAACGCGGTCGACGCGGACGCCGTCCGCCTCGGGCGCGATGGCGAACCGGACGTCGGCGGCGCCGGCGGCGATGTGCGCGGCGCTCCGGGCGATCGCCTCCAGGCTTTCGTCCCGCGCCTCGATGTGCGTCCAGCGGCTCGGCATCTCGGCGCCCGCGAGGATGCCGTCGGCGAGCAACGCGGCCTCGTCTATGCCGTCCAGGGCCAATGCGACGCGGCCCTCGACGGATGCGTCCGGCGCGGCGCGGCGGAGGGCCGCCGAATAGCCTCGGATCGCGGTCAGCGGCTGCCTCAGCTCATGGGCGAGGCTCGTCATCACCGTGCCCAAGGCGGTGAGGCGGCAGACGTTGGCGAGCTCGGCCCGCGCCCGCTCCAGCTCCTCCGCCGATTTGTGCCGGCCGGTCTCGTCGAGCACGATGCCGACGAAGCGGTGGGCCACGCCGTCCGGCCCGTAGAGCGGCCGTCCGAGCGCGCGGAGCCACCGGCACTCGCCCTCGCCCGCGACGGCGCGATAGTCGGCGGAATAGGTCGTGCCGGCGACGACCGCCTCCTCCAGCGTCGCCTTGGTGCGCGCGAGGTCGTCGGGGTGCACCCGCGCCTCCCACGCCGATTCCGGCATCAAGTCGTCCACGTCCGCCGCAAGACCGTGCATCTCGCGGGTCCGCGCGCACATCCGCACCATGCGGCTGGCGAGATCGAGATCCCACGTCCCCGCTCCCGCGCCCTGCTGGGCCAGCGCGATCCGCTCATGCGCCTCCTGGGCCTGGGTCTGCATCTCCTTGAGCGCGCTCGTGTCCGACACCGTGCCGACCATCCGGACGGGGTTGCCGGTCCGCGGGTCGTGGGCGACGACCCGGCCGCGCTCGAAGACCCAGGTCCACTCGCCGTCGCGGCGCCGGACGCGATATTCGCAGGCGAACACCTCCGACCGGCCGGCGAGATGGTCGCGCAGATGGCGGTCCACCTCGGGCCAGTCGGCCGGACGGACGAGGGTGTGCAGGGTGTCCGGCCGAAGCGCGACGGTTGCCGGGTCGTAGCCGAGCCGCACCAGGAACCGCGGGGACAGGGTCATCGTGCCGTCGGCGATGTTCCAGTCCCAGGCGCCGTCGCCGGACGCTTCGAGGGCCAGCCGCAGGCGTTCCTCGCTCAGCCTGAGTTCGGCGAGGGTGGCGCGCTCCTGGCTCAGATCCCTGAACAGCAGCAGCAGCCCGCTCGGGATCGGCCGCACGCTGACGTCGAACCACTGGCCGAGATTGGGTTCGTAGAAGGTGAAACGGGCGCATTTGCGCTGTTCGGCAGCCGCCTTGTACTCGTCATAGGCCCTGGTGCGGGCGGCGCCCGGAAACATTTCCCATATGTTGCGGCCGATGAGGTCGCGTGCATCCCCGATGATCTCCAGGGCGCGCCGGTTGGCATAGGTGAAGTTGAATTCGTGATCGATCAGGAAGACCCCGTCGGTCGTCCCCTCGAGGATGTCGAGAGCGGGCGGCAGCATCTCGTCCATCTCGCCCTTGCGGGGCGAAGGCAGGCGCCTCGCCGCGGTCAGGGCCGGAGGCGGCGCCAGCGCGGCCGCGGTCGGCCCCGCGCCGTCCTCCCCCGTCTCGAGCGGCGCCAGCTCCGCCTCGATCGCCAGCCGGATCGCGTCCGAGGTGGTGCGGACGCCGAGATCCTTCAGCATGTTGCGCCGGTGCATCTCGACCGTGCGGGGGCTGAGATCGAGACGTCTGGCGATCTCCTTGTTCGTCATCCCCGCGACGAGCCCGCGAAGGACCTGGCGCTCACGCTGGGAGAGGATGCGCAGCCGCGCCGCCGAGGCCGCGCGTGTCGTGCTCCGCTGGTGGCGGTCCTCCGCGAGCGCGCTGACGCGTTCGATCGCAATCACCAGCTCGTTCGGATCGGCAGGCTTCTGGAGATAGTCTGCCGCGCCGAGCTTCATCGCCTCGACCGCCGCCGACAGATCCCGCTCGGCGCTCATCGCGATCACGGGCAGCTGCGAGCCGCGGAGCGCCAACTCCTCCAGGACTTGCAGGCCGCCGGTGGCGCCCATCCGCAGGTCGAGCAGCACGCAGCCCGACAGGGCCCGGCGCTCGCCCAGCAGCTCGGCGCCGCTCGCATAGATCTGGGTGGAATAGCCATGGCCCGACAGCAGGTAGCTCATCGCCGCGCGAACCGCCGGATCGTCATCGACTATGTGGACGGTGATAGACACGTTTTTCTCGATCATCCTTCGCAAAGCCGCATGGAATCATAGCCTTGCTGGCCCGGCGTCTCGACGGGTGGAGCTACGGCAGGATCCCCTTGCCGCGCGGCATGGCGTTGTGCGCGGAAATGCCGTAGCGAGCGTCAGCCTGGTGGCCTGGCTGATCATTGCCCGCCGCAGCCGAGGGGCTGCCGAGCGGGCAGACATTGCTAGGTGGCGCGAGCGGCGTTTCTACTGGTAGGATTACGAGGTCGGCGACTCCGCCCGATCCGCCGCCAGCCGCGACACCGCGGGCCGGAAGCGAGGATTGCGATGGCTACAGCTCATCCGAAAGCGGAACCCGGCGACCTGAGGCCCACCGGCATCGGGCCGATCGGCAGCCTGCCCTGGGGCTCGCACATCTGCATGTTCTACGAAACCGAGGGGGACCTGCTCGAGGCGAACGTCGAGTTTCTCCGGGCCGGCCTCAGCGGAGGGGAATATTGCGTCTGGGGGCTGACCGGGCCGGTGACCGAGGAGCAGGCCCGGCGCGCGCTCCGCGACGGCGTGCCGGAAGCCGACCGCCATCTGGCGGACGGCGCCATCGAGCTGATCCCCGATTATCGATCCTATCTCGCCCGCGCGGGCTTCGATCCCGAGCGGATCGCCGGTCACTGGGTCGACAGGCTCGCCGAGGCGCGGTCGCTCGGCTTCGAGGGTTTGCGGGTCAGCGGCAACGCCTTCTGGATGGAGCGCGACCTGTGGGAGACGTTCAGTCAGTATGAAGCCGAGCTGGACGAGGCGGTCGCGGACCGTCCGATGCTGGTCCTGTGCACCTACGCGCTCGGCGCCGCCCGGGCGATCGACATCCTCGACGTCGCGGCGACCCACCATTTCACCATCGCCCGCCGCGACGGGCGGTGGGACTATATCGAGACGCCCGAACTGCGCGGGGCGAAGCGGGAGATTCGCCGCCTCAACAACGCCGTCGACATCCTCTCGCGGCCGTTTCCCGGTCACGAAAAACTCACCGAGCGCGAGCGGACGATGCTCGCGCAGATCGTGCTCGGAGCCTCGAACAAGGAGGCGGCCCGAACCCTGGACATCAGCCCCCGCACGGCCGAGTTCCACCGCGCGAACATCCTTCGCAAGCTCGAGGTGCGCAACGTGCCCGAGCTGATGCACCTCGTCCTCGGCGAAACGGAAGCCTAGAGGCCGCGCGCATCACCTCTTGCAGACGAGGGTCCCGAGGTCCGGCTGGGGATCGGTGCCGGCCGGCATCGCGAGCTCGAACGCGCATCGGCCCTGCGGCCAGATCGCTTCGAGCCGGTTCGACTCCGCGAGCCCGGAGAGGAACAGCTCGCCCCCCGGCGCGGCGACGAAGCTGCGGCCGCCGACGTCGATCGTCGCACCGGCCGGGACCGGACCGAGGCCGGGCACCTCGAGGCGCAGCATCGCCGATCGCGTGGATTTCGCCCGCATGTCGACGACCACGCCCCGGCGGGCATAGGGGCGAACCCGCGTCTCGGCCGCGGTGACCTCCACGTCGATCGGCAGGTCGGCCAGCTCGAGACGGACCTCGTTCTCCTCATAGGCCCGGAGCCGTGGGACCACGGCCCGGCCGTCGGCTCCCGTGCGGCCGACGAGACGGTTGTCGGCATAGACCCGCACGCCCGGTTGGCCGGCATCGACGACGGCGAAGGCGTCGGACAGGCGCTGCGCCGCGAACGCCTCGCCCCCCGCCATGCCGATCCCGCCCGCGACGCGAAGCCGGGCGCCGATCCCGGCGTCGCGATAGGTGAGCTCGGCATCATATTGGCCGAAGCCGGTGTTGAGCTGGAGCGCAGCCGACAGCTCGGCGGGCGATCCCGTGGTCGCGAACAATCGGTAGCCCCAGCCTTCCGGCGGGGCGCTTTGAAGGAGCGACAGGGAGGCGAAGCCGTCGCCGTCGCGCACCCCCGTCGCCGCGCCGGCGCTGGTCGTGCGGGGCGAGCCCGGCAGCGTCATGGACCACGACGCGGCGCTGCGGGTGGCCGCGACGGTGCGCCGCGGCGAGTGGGCGAAGCTTCCCGGCACGCACCATCACCTGGTGCTCGAC
>JBKBVA010000100.1:0-8657 GCA_046289665.1 Allosphingosinicella sp. | reverse complement strand
CCCTGGCGGTGCTCGGCAGCACGGCGCCCGGCTCCCTGCAGGCGTTCGACGTGAGCATCGCCCTCGGGAGCGTCGCCGCCCGCGGGACCCCGGTCGACCCGGTGTCACTGGCCGCCGCGCCCGGGCTGCCGACCCTGGTGGGGGCGGCCGACGGACTGGTCTACGAGCTGCAGGCGGGTGCGTGGGCCGAGCGGGTGCGCGGCCTTTACGCCCGGCTGATCGGCGCGACGGCCGACGACATCGCGATCATCCCGTCGGTCAGCTACGGCATGGCGAGCGTGCTCGGCAACGTGCCGGTCGCGGCCGGGCAGACCATCGTCACCCTCGCCGAGGATTTTCCCTCCACCGTCTTCGCCTGCCGCGCGCTCGCCCGCCGCTGCGAGGCGCGGCACGTCAGCGTCGAGCGGCCGGCGGAGGGCGACTGGAGCGCCGCGATCCTCGACGCGATCGACGGCGCCACCGCGCTCGTCGTCGCGCCGCACGTCCACTGGGCTTGCGGCACGCAGATCGACCTCGAGGCGATCGGCCGGCGCTGCCGCTCGGTCGGCGCCAGCCTCGTCCTCGACACCACCCAGTCGACGGGCGTGCTGCCGCTCGATCTCGCCGCCGTCGATCCGGACTATCGGATGGTTGCCGGCTACAAGTGGATGCTCGGCCCCTATTCGCTCGGCTTCCTCTACGTCGCGCCGCGCCACCAGCAGGGCCGGCCGCTCGAGGAAGCCTGGATCACCCGCGCCGGCGCCCACGATTTCCAGAGCCTCGCCCGCTACGACGAGGCGCTGGAGCCCAATGCCCGCCGCTTCGACATGGGCGAGCGCTCGAACTTCGCCCTGCTGCCGGTGGCCGGCGCGGCCATCGCGCAGTTGCTGGAATGGGGCGTCGAAAACGTCGCCGAGACGCTCGGGGAGATGACGGCGGCCATCGCCGCGCGGCTCGAGCCGGCCGGCATCCGCGCTTCCGGGAGCCGGGCGCCGCACTTCCTCTCGGTCCGCTTTCCCGGCGGCCTGCCCGAGGGGATCGACGCGCGGCTCGCCGAGGCGGGCGTCCACGTCAGCCTGCGCGGCGAGAGGATGCGGATCACCCCGCATCTCTACAATGACGAAGAGGATGTCGAACGGCTGCTGGCGCATCTCGCGCCGCCGCTGCACCTCGGCTAGAACGAACCAAAGAGCGGGAGGATAGACCGAGATGCGTTTGAAGAGCCTGTTACTGTGCTGTGCGATGTTGGCCGCCTCCCCGGCCGCCGGAGCGAACCTCTCCGCCGCCGTCGAGGCCGATTACGACAGCCACCTCGAGGCCCTGTTCCTCGATTTCCACCGGAATCCGGAGCTCAGCTTCAAGGAGGAGCGCACCGCGAAGATCATGGCGCGCGAACTCAAGGCGGCCGGCGCGACCGTCACCGAAGGCGTCGGCGGCACCGGCGTCGTCGGCGTGATGAGGAACGGCGAGGGGCCGGTCGTCCTGCTCCGCGCCGACATGGACGGCCTGCCGGTCGAGGAGAAAAGCGGCCTCCCCTACGCCTCGACCGCCCGCCAGACCGGCGTCGACGGCGTCGAGGCCCCGGTGATGCACGCCTGCGGCCACGACGTGCACATCACCGCGATGGTCGGCGCCGCCCGCCGCCTCGCCGCGATGAAGGACCAGTGGAAGGGCACGGTGATCTTCGTCGTCCAGCCGGCCGAGGAACGGGTCGGCGGCGCCAAGGCGATGATCGCCGACGGCCTCTACACCCGCTTTCCCAAACCCGATTACGCGCTCGCCTTCCACGTCAATTCCGGGCTCGCCACCGGCACCCTCTCCGCCGCCGACCAGCTCATGTATTCCTCCGCCGACAGCGTCGACGTGACGGTGCACGGCGTCGGCGCGCACGGCGCGGCGCCGCATACCGGCCGCGATCCCGTCTATATCGGCGCCCAGATCGTCACCGCCCTGCAATCGATCGTCAGCCGCGAAATCGGCCCGCTCTCGCCGGCGGTGATCACCGTCGGCGCCTTCCATGCGGGCTCCAAGCACAACATCATCTCCGACCGCGCCGACCTCCAACTCACCGTCCGCGCCAACGACGAAGCGACCCGCAAGCAGCTCATCTCCACCATCGAGCGGGTCACCAGGGGCATCGCCCGCGCCCACGGCGTCGCCGAGGACAAGCTGCCGACCGTCACCGTGTCGGAAGGCACGCCGACCACCAACAACACGCCCGCTCTCGCCCAGCGGCTGCGCGCCGCCCTCGCCCGCGATCTCGGCGAGAGCGTCGTCGTCCCGTTCCGCCAGGAGAGCATGGGCGCGGAGGATTTCACCTATTTCGTCGAGCCGCAGCACGGCATCCAGGGCTTCTACTTCCAGGTCGGCGGCACGCCCAAGGCGGCGCTCGACGCGGCGCGCGCCGGCGGGCCGCCTGTGGCGTCCCACCATTCGCCGCTGTTCAAGATCGATCCCGAGCCCTCGGTGCGGCTCGGCACCGAGGCGATGACCGCCGCGACGCTCGATCTGCTGCGGCCCGGCGCGGCCGCGGCGGCGGCCGGCAACTGATACCAGAGAGGAGACAGGCGATGCTCTACAGATCGATCTGCGCGGCGGGGCTGCTGGCTTTGGCGGGCTGCGGCGGCGGCGAGGACCGGGCCGACGGCAATGCGGCGGCGGGCGGCGGCGAGGAGACGGCGCGCGGCGAAGGCACGGCCGAGATCCGGCCCGGCCAGTGGGAGATGACGGTCGAGATGCCGACCGCCGGCATTCCCAAGGAGATGCTCGACCAGATGGGCGGCGGCAAGATCACCAGCCGGCAGTGCATCACGCCGGAGGAAGCCAAGGCCTCGTCGGGCGAGATGTTCAAGACCGACCAGGCCGGCGACTGCAAGGCCAGCGACGTCTCGGTCGGCGGCGGCCGGATGCGCGGCACGATGACCTGCAGCGGCGAGGACGGCGGGCCCAAGTCGGTGGTCATGGAGGGCAGCTACGGCCCCGAGCGCTACGAGATGACCCAAACCATGACCCTCGCCGACGGACAGACGAGCGAGATCAAAATCTCCGGCCGCCGCCTCGGCGAATGCCCGGCCGGCGAAGCCGGGACGGAGGGCTGAGCCGATGATCGGTTATGCCACGGTCGGCACCAACGACCTCGACCGCGCCCGCGCCTTCTACGACGCCCTTCTCGGCGAGATCGGCGCGCGCCGGGTGCTCGAATTCGCGGAGAACGGCTTCACCCTCTACGGCACCGGCGGCCGCCGCCCCGGCCTCGCCGTCACCCGCCCCTATGCCGGCGGGGAGGCGCGGCCCGGCAACGGGACGATGGTGGCCCTGGTCATGGACAGCCGCGACCGGGTCGATTCCTTCCACGCCAGGGCGCTGGAGCTCGGCGGCACCGACGAGGGCGCGCCCGGCCTGCGCGGCCCGGAAGGCGACCAGGCCTTCTACGGCGCCTATTTCCGCGACCTCGACGGCAACAAGCTCTGCGCCTTCTGCGTCGGCCCGGCCTGACGCATCGCCCCGGCGGGGGTTCGTTGCCCGAAACGGTTCGTCACCCCGGCGAAGGCCGGGGTCTCGTGGCGGAAACGCGCCGCGTACTTCCTCGCCGAGATCCCGGCCTTCGCCGGGATGACGCTCACGGAACCCGCCAGCTCTCCCCCGCCTCGGTGGCGACGAAGCGCGCCGGCGCGATGCCGCGCGCTTGCTTCAGCGCCTCCAGCTTCTGCCGCGGCTCGTCGATCGGCTCGAAGGTGAGCTGGAAGGTGCCCCAGTGGATGCCGAGCGCGGCGGTGGGGTTCAGCCGTTCGAACATCGCGACCGCTTCCTCGGGATTGACGTGGTTGGTCTTCATGAAGTCGCGCGGCTCGTAGGCGCCGATCGGGATGAGGGCGAGGCGGTAGGGCCCGCGCGCCGCCGCTTCCTCGACCCAGCTGCCGTCGCCCCAGCCGGTGTCGCCGGCGAAGAAGATGTTGCCGCCGGGCAGCGTCACCGTGAAGGCGGACCAGAGCGCGCGGTTGCGGTCCCTCCCCCAGCGGCTGGACCAGTGATGGTTGCGGTCGACCCGCACCTCGGCCGCGCCGACGCGGCGGCGGCCGCCCCAGTCCAGCGCGGTCGCTTCGATCCCCGCCCCTTCGAGGATCGTGTCGTTGCCGAGGCTGGTGACGATCGCCGGCCGGTCGCGCTGCCACAGCCGCTTCAGCGTCGGCAGGTCCATATGGTCGTAATGGTTGTGGCTGACGAGGACGAGGTCGATCTTCGGCAGGTCCTCGAACCGCACGCCCGGCGCCCGCACCCGCTCCGGGCCGATCGGCGGGAAGGGCGAGGCGGTGTCGCTCCACATCGGATCGGTGAGGATGTTGAGTCCGGCGGTCTGGACGAGGACGGTGGCGTGGCCGATCCAGGTGACCAGCATCTCCTCCCCGTCCACGCGCGCGGGCGGCCTGGTCGGCGCCACCGGCACCTGCTCCGGCCAGCGCGAACGCTCGTCGCCGCCCTTGATCATGCGGTTGAGGAACCGCGCCGGGCTGCCGTGCGGCGCCTGGTCCGCGCCCGGATTGAAGAAGCGCTCCCCGTCATAATGGCCGCTCTCGGGCCCGCGATAGTAGATGCGGTCGAGGAAGGGCGGGATCAGGGTCGGCGCGAGGCAGACGAAGATGGCGAGAAACAGGAGCGCGGTCCCGATCCGCTTCAGCAGGTTTCGCATCCGCCCGCCCATAGCCTCCCTCGCGGGGGGAGCGAAAGGGCCAGGGTGCGGACCCTAGCGCGGCTCGATCAGGAAACCGGCCGGGGCGCGGTCCTCGCGATGCTCGGCATGGTACATGTCCATGATCAGCTCGGTCCGGCCCGGCGCGGCGGCGCCGCAATCGATCGGGTAGGCGTCGACGATCGTGCCGAACGCGCCGACCCCCGTCGAGCCACGCGGGCCGATCTGCGGCTTCGATCCGTCGGCGCAGCGCAACCGGGCGATATAGGCGCGCTCGCCCTCCGGCCCGCCGACCCGCACCGGATTTTCGCGCGTGCCGAGCGGATGCGCCGCCGCCGCGGCGACGGCCCGCTCGAGCTCCGCGTCCGAGACGCCGAGGCCGAGCTCCGCGAGCAGCTGCTCCGGGCTCGCCGTGCGCGCGCCGAGCTTGTCGCCGGCGCTCGCCGGAGACGCGGCGGCCGCGGCCATGGCGATGAAAATCAACGGGAATCTTGGCATGTCGGCTCCGGGAAAGGCGGTTCGCCACCGGTATAGATGCCGCCCGGGCGATGTATAGCGGCAAAAAACCGCCTTTGCCTCTCCGCCGCAGATCGAACCGGGGCAGGAACAACCTTCTTTATCGCGCGTCTTAGGAACAGACAGCCGCGCAAACCAACCGGTCCGTCGGCAGAAAGGCAGGAGGGAAGACTATGATCAACTGGATTATCATCATCATCGTGGGCGGCATTTTGGGCTGGCTCGCCAGCATCGTGATGCGCACCGACGCGCAGCAGGGCATCCTGCTCAACATCGTCGTCGGCATCGTCGGCGCGGTCCTCGGCGGCTTGCTGCTCGGGCCGTTGCTCGGCGGCGGATCGATCACCAGCGGCGACTTCTCGATCATGTCGCTGCTCGTCTCGTTCCTCGGCGCGATCATCCTGCTCGCGATCGTGAACCTCTTCCGCCGCGGCAGCGTCCGCTAACAGCGGCGCACCACGGAAGAAGACGGGACGAACAGGGCGTCCGGGGAGACCCGGGCGCCCTGCTTCGCGCCCTCAGCGCATCGCGCGCGTCACTCCAGCTCGAAGCTGACGGCGAGGGAGACCTGCAGCGTCTGCTCGCCCGGCTCGATCGAGGTGCTCGCCGCCTCGGCGACGTCGAAGGTCCGCATCCGCGCCATCGGCGGCGGGGCGAAATGGCCGCCGGCCTCGCTGATCGACAGGATCCGCCCGACCCTTTTGCCGGTCGCCCGGGCGTAGAGTTCGGCGCGGGCGCGGGCGGCGGCCAGCGCCTTGGTCCGCGCCTCGTTCAGCGCCTCCTCGGGCTTGTCGATGCCGAGCATCGGGCCGTTGATCTGGTTGGCGCCCTGGGCGACGAGCGCGTCGAGGATCCTGCCCGCATTCTTGATGTCGCGGAAGCGCACCATGACCTCGTTCGACGCGCGGTAGCCGATGATCTGCGGGTTCGAGCCCCGCTCGTCGTGGCGGTAGTCGGGGTGGAGGTTGATCGAGCTGGTCTGGATGTCGCGGTCGGCGACGCCCGCGCGCCGCAGCGCCGCGACCACCCGCTGCATCTGCTGGGCGTTCTGCTCGAGCGCGGCGCTGGCGGTCGGCGCGGTGGTGACGACGCCCGCGCTGATATTGGCGACGTCAGGCTTTCTGGCGACCTCGCCGGTGGCCATGACGTCGAGCCGGGTGCCGTCGATCGCGCGGACCGGCCCCATCTGCTGCTGCGCCGCCGCCGGCACCGCGGACGTCGCGGCCTCGACCGCCAGCAAGGAGGCGAAGGTAAGGCTGCGGATCATGAAGCATACTCCTGGTCAAAAAGAGACGGGCCGACGTTTCGGCCCCGGTCCGGTTCAACGCCCTCGCCGCTGCATCGTTGCTGAACGAAGGTGCGGCGAACCGTTGGCCGCAGCCGCCGCCGAAACCCGGTTGACGCGCGGGCGCTTCGCCGGGCATTGAAGGCGCCATGTCCCTGCGCACGCTTTCTTTCGACCGTCGCTCCGCCGCTTCCGCGGCGGCGGCTGCGCCTGCGCAGGCCTGGCTCTGGTGGTGCAACTCCTCCCCCGTGGCGGCGCACGACCGATGGTGATCCTGGCTTAACCCAAGTCCGATCGACCCGAACGAGCCCGCCCACCCGGCGGGCTTTTTCTTTGCCGCGCCTCCCGAGCCAGGATCCGAAAAATGTACGTGAACGACAATCTCGCCCGCCCCCTCGCCGCCGACGCCGAGACCGCCGAAGCCGCCCTCGCCCGCCTCTATGCCGGCGAATCGCTGGGCGAAGCGGGTGCCGAAACCGTGTTCGAGCGGCTCGTCGCCGGCACGTTGGGCGAGCCCGCCATCGCCGCGATGCTGATCGCGCTGCGCTTCAAGGGCGAGACCGCCGAGGAGATGCGCGGCGCCGCCCGCGCGCTGCGCGCCGCCGACGTGCCCTTCCCCCGCCCCAACTATCTCTTCGCCGACACCTGCGGCACCGGCGGCGACGGAAGTTCGCTGATCAACGTCTCGACCGCGGTCGCCTTCGTCGCGGCGGCGGCGGGGCTGCCGGTGGCGAAGCACGGCAACCGCTCGGTGACCTCGCCCTGCGGCTCGGCCGACGTGCTGGAGCAACTGGGCGTGAAGCTCGACGTCTCGCCCGAAACCTCGCGCCGCGCGCTGGACGAGGCCGGCGTCTGCTTCCTGCTCGCGCCGCTCTACCATCCGGGCCTGCGCCACGCCGGGCCGGTGCGCCGGGCGCTGCGGGTCCGCACCGTGATGAACCTGCTCGGCCCCTGCCTCAACCCGGCCGAGCCCGAGGTGCAGCTCCTCGGCGTCGCCGACGCGCGCTTCCTGGAGCCGGTGGCGATGACCCTCGCCTCGCTCGGCGTGCGGAACGCCCTCGTGGTCCACGGCTCCGGCATCGACGAGGTCGCGCTGCACGGCGAGACGCAGGCGGTGCGGGTGTCCGGCGGCGCGCTTCAGCCCCTCACCCTCTCGCCCGAGCAGGCGGGCCTGCAGCGCCGGCCGCTCGACGCGCTGAAGGGCGGCGCCCCCGAGGAGAATGCGGCGCGCCTCAAGGCGCTCCTGATGGGCCAGGGCCGCGAGGCCGAAGTGGACGCGGTGGCGCTCAATGCCGGCGCGCTCCTCCTCACCGCCGGCCTCGCCGCCGATCTCGCCGAAGCCGTGGCCAAGGCGAAGGACGCGATCGCGTCCGGCGCCGGCCATGCCCGCCTCCAGGCGCTGGTGGAGGTCACCAATGCGTGATCCGGGCGGCGTGCTGGGCGAGATCGTCGCCCGCAAGGTGAAGGACGTCGCCGCCCGCCTCGACGGCGTGTCGCTGGACGACCTGCGCGCGCGGGCCGAGCCGACGCGGCGAAGCCTGCGCGCCGCCCTCGCCTGCCCCGGCGCCCGCTTCATCATGGAAGTGAAGCGCGTCTCGCCCTCGCAGGGGACGTTGCGCGGCGAGGTCGATCCCGCCGCCATCGCCCGCGCCTATCGCGGCGCCGCGGATGCGGTGAGCGTGCTCACCGACACTCCGTATTTCGGCGGCTCTCTCGACGATCTGGCGGCGGTCCGCGCCGCGTTCGCCGGGCCGATCCTCGCCAAGGACTTCGTCGTCGACGCGCGCCAGGTGCCCGAAGCCCGCCTTCACGGCGCCGACGCGGTGCTGGTGATGCTCTCCGTCCTCGACAATGCAGAGGCCGCCGAGGTGATGGCGGAGGCCCGCCGGTTCGGCATGGACGCGCTGGTCGAGGCCCATGACGAGGCCGAGGTCCGCCGCGCGGTCGCGCTCGGCGCCGCCATCGTCGGCATCAACAACCGCAACTTGAGGACGCTGGAGGTCGATCTCGCCGTCACCGAGCGGCTCGCCCCGCTCGTCCCCGCCGACCGGCTCGTCGTGGCCGAATCGGGCATTGCGGACCGGGCGGAGGTCGCGCGTCTCGCCCCCCATGCCGACGCCTTCCTGGTCGGCTCGTCGCTGATGCGGGCGGAGGATCCGGCGGTGGCGGCGCGGGCGCTCGCCTTCGGGC